>JBAWDI010000523.1:0-3925 GCA_049590695.1 Bryobacteraceae bacterium | reverse complement strand
ATGCCCCGGCGAACGCTCCAGCCGGATCTCGTCGGGGCGGATCACGCTGCTCAGCACCGAGCGCGGTTGCGCCGCGATGCCGCTGCGGTCCACCCACACCCAGCCATCGTCGCCCATCCACTTGACGCCGCGCGGAACGCCTTCTCGACCGCCCGTAATCGTCATCACGACGCCCGTGGCATAGCGCGCCACCACGCGGAATTTCGAGGGCGCGTTCCACACGCGGCTCACGTTCGAGTATTCGCCCGTGCCTTCCACTTCCACCGGGCCGGATTCGTCCATCCCCAGGCCCCAGTGCGCCGTGTCGACGTGGTGGCCCACCCAATCCATCAACATGCCGCCGCCGTAATCCAGGGTCCAGCGCCAGGTCTTGTGGACGCGCGCGGGGCAGTAGGGCGCATACGGCGCGGGGCCCAGCCAGCGGTCGTAGTCCAGATACTTGGGAGGTGGCACGGGGCTGTCCTGGCCGCCCAATCCGTCGAAATCGGTGAGCCCGCCCGGCAAGCCCACTTCCACCGTGCGCACCTTTCCGATGCGGCCGTTGCGCACCAGCTCGCAGGCGAAGCGGAACTGGCTCTCCGACCGCTGCCAGCTTCCCGTTTGCCACACCGTGCCGTAGCGCTCGGCCGCATCCACAATCGCGCGGCCCTCCGCCCAATTCTGCGCCAGCGGTTTTTCGCCGTAGACGTCCTTGCCGGCGCGCGCCGCGGCGGTCGAGACCAAGCCATGCCAATGGTCCGGCACGGCCAGCATGACGGCGTCGATATCGTCGCGCGCCAGCACGTCTTCGAAGTTGTGATAAGCCTTGCAGTCCTGGTTCTGATATTTCTGGTTGACCGCCGTGCGCCCTTGTTCGAGGTGCTCGCCGTCGATATCGCAAACGGCCACGACTTGCGCGCCCGGCTCGTCGAGAAAGCTCTGCACGTTGTTGCCGCCCTGCCAGCCGGTCCCGATGCAAGCCACCGTCACCCGTCCGCTGGGCGCCACCGAGCCGCCCATGCCCAACGCCGAGGCCGGCACGATCAACGGAAAACCCGCCGCCAGTTTCAGAAACCGCCGCCTGTTGTGGGCCGTCATTTTCACTTCTTGACGCTGGGCGTGGCGTCGGCCGCCAGGTCGCCGAGCGCGAACTGAATTCCGGCCAGAAAATGCTCCAGGATCCAAGGCTGCCAGAAATCGCTGGCGGTGTGGCCCAGCACGCTATAGAAGACGCGCCCCTTGCCGTAGTTGCGAATCCAACTGACGGCGTAGTCGCCATCCGGCCGCGTGCAGCCGGCGCAGTTCTGCACCGTATCGGGCGTCATGGTGAGCAGGATGTGCAGCTTCTCCCGCGAATACGGCGGAGTGGGGAAGCGGAAGAACTCGTCGGTCCACGGAAATGGTGCCGGGCCGATGCCCTGAACCAGCGGACTATTGGGGTCGTCTACCTTGATGGTCACCTTCTCGGTGGAAGTGGTGTGCGGGCCGGCGTAGGCGCCCAGCATCTCGCCAAACTCGGGCCAATCGAGCGAAGCTCGCCCGGTTCCGTGATAGCCGATCAAGCCGCCGCCCTCGCGCACGTACCGCAGCAGTCCCTCGCGGACTTCCGTCGCGTCCAGGATCGGCCCGACGGTGTTGTTCAGGAAGAGCGCGTCGTACTGCCGCAGCTTGTCGTACCGCAGGTTGGCCAGGTCGTTATTGAAGACCGGCTCGTAGGCCCCGGTCTGCTTCCCCATGGCCTGTATGGCGACGTTGGAATACGGCAGCGAGCCGTGCCCGCCGTACGCAGCCTGCAGGTCCACCACCAGAAGTCTGCGCGGCTTCTTAGGCTGCGCGGGCGCCGTCTTCGGCACGGCGGCTTCGATCTTCTGCCGGTTCTCGGGCGTCACATTAAAACGCGTCGCGGTGGTCTTCGAGACCTGGTCCATGGTGTCGCCTAGCGCCACGATCACCATCTTGTCCAGGTAGGCCACCGATGGCGCGATCTCCGCCGGCGCGCCAGCGACGGTTAGCTCGGTGGGCTTGATGCCCAGCCGGTTCACTTCCCTGAGGAACTCCTCCAACCCGGCTGTGGCAGTGCCCAGGTGCAAGCTGATGAGGCGGTCCTTCACCAGCTTCAACCCATCCATTGGCTTGACGTGGTTCGTTATCCACGCGCTGATGTCCGGACAGACGCCCATGCGCTTGCTGCCCTGAATCACCGTCTTCGCGTCCCTGTCCACCAGCGCCACGTTGATACCGTACTCGCTCGCGAGCTTGTCGAGTGCCGCCAGTAGTCCGGGCGGAGGTTCGCCCACAATGGTTTCCACGCCCAGGCTCTTGGCGAACTGGAAGAGCTTGCGCGCCGCCTCTTCGCCGTCGGGAACATCGTGCGCGTAGTAGGCCGGCATGGTGACGCCTGCGGAGCGCAGTTTCTGCCGCACCGCCGCAATCTCTGCATCCGACAGGTTCCAGTCGAGGTTCTTGGAAATCTCGGCGCTGACCTTCTGCCCCGAGTCCCCTTCGATGCTCTTCGCGCCGGCCGCCGCCGTTTTGTCGATGGCCTCGAAAAACGTGACTGGCCCGAAACTCGTCGAGTGAACTCCTACCCGCCACCCGATCACGGTCCATGCGGCTTGCTGCGCGGAGGCTGGGCCGGCGACCCAGCCCGCCAGCAGGGCGAGCGCCAGGGAAAGTTTCGTCTTCATGTGTTTATACAGATTTCTCAGGCGCATCCGGCACCTCGAAGCGCCACGGGCTGCGCATGGGTTTGGAGAGTCTCCGGTTAGCCTGCTCGTCGTCGATGAACACTGCCTTCTCCACGTCCCAGTTCAGCTTGCGTTTCAGCCGCACCGCGATGTCGCCGGCCTGGCAGATCATTTCGGCGCGCCACGCGATGTCCACCGGCGATACGTTGGGCTCCCCCGTGCGTATGGCGTTGATGAAATTGCCGCGATGGTCGCTGCTGCGGATCACGTGAATCTCGTTGGGCCCGATGGTGGTCTTCATGAGCGATTCGGGGTGCGTCTTCATGCCCTGCCGGCTCACCCAGATCCACCCTTCGGTCCCGATCAGCAGGTCGCTGTTTCCAGGGCCGAACTGGGGGTACTTGCGGTGCGCCTGGGCGCCGTCCATGAAGTTGATCTTCACGCCGTTGGCGTAAGTATGCTCGATATCGTAGGTGGCGATGGTGTCACGGATGTCGTCGTACAACGTGCCCGTGCCCTCGGTCGCGATTGGCAGCGTGTTGTCGGCGTTGTTCACCCACTGCGCGATATCGATGTCGTGAATGCCCCATCCGCCGGCCAGGTTGCCCAGCCCGTAGTCGGAGATGCGCAGCCAGATCACCGACGTGCGCAATTTGCTGTACGGCACATACGGCGCCGGCCCCAGCCACATGTCCCAATCGAAGCCCGGCGGCACCGGCACGGGGATCTCCTGTGGCTGCCGTCCGCCGCCGCCCGAGGAACCGATGGCAATCGTTTTGAGCTGGCCAATTCGTCCGTTGCGCACCAGTTCGCAGGCGTTGCGGAAGTAGAAGCTGGAGCGCTGCTGCGCGCCGAACTGGAACACCACGCCCGACTTTTTCACCACGTCGCGCACGGCCTTGGCGCCCTCGCCCGTCAGTGCGCACGGCTTCTCGTAGTACATGTGCTTGCCGTGCCTCGCCGCCGCGATTCCCATCAGGGGAGTCCAGCGCTCGCCCGGCGCCATCAGGAGGGCGTCAATGTCCTTGCGCTCCAGCAGCTCGCGGAAATCGTGGTACAGGTCGCAGGCTTTGTCGCCGTTGCGTGCGTCCACCAACTGCTTGGCTGCCTGCCGGGCGGTCTCCTGCACGTCGCACACCGCCACCACGCGCGTGTCGTCCCTTTGCAGGAAGCCGCGCATGTCGCCGGTGCCCTGCCTGCCTACGCCGATGCACCCCAGCGTGATGCGGTCGCTGGGCGGCGGCGCGCCGGCGGCGCCG
>JBAWDI010000522.1:0-7289 GCA_049590695.1 Bryobacteraceae bacterium | reverse complement strand
GCTCTATCGCTCCCCCGAGACTCGGGCCGCGCTCGGCGCCGCCGGCGCGCAATGGGTCGAGCAGTTCGACGCCCCGCAGGTGGTGCGCCGCTTTCTCGAGGCCGTAGCCGGCTTGGCGTAGCGCCGGCGCTACGAAGGCTTGCTACAATTCCTCTGTGGCCCGCGTTCTGATGGTTTCCTCGGAGGCCGCGCCGCTTGCCAAAACGGGGGGCTTGGCCGACGTCGTCGGATCTCTCCCATCCGCCCTCCGCGCGTCGGGCGACGAAGCCGCGGTGGTGATTCCGCGCTACGCTTCCATCGATCTCAAGGACGCGCGGCGCGCCTACGACCGCCTTTCCGTACACTTTGGGCCGGCGCAGTACGACATCTCCATCTACCAGGCCACGGCTGAGTTTCCGCTCTACCTGGTGGATTGCCCGGCGCTCTTCGAACGCAAAGGGTTCTACGGCGAATTGGGTGTGGACTACCCCGACAACCATATCCGCTTCGCCGTGCTGGCCCGCGCCGCGCTGGCGGTTGCCCGGTTTCTGTTCCGCACCGACGTTTTCCACTGCCACGATTGGCAAGCCGGCTTGGTCCCCGCCTTCCTGCGCACCACCTTCGCCTCCGATCCGACTTTCCTCGGCGTCAAGACGCTGTTCACCATCCACAACCTCGGTTACCAGGGCCTGTTCCCCAAGACCGCGCTCGCCGAGGTGGGGCTGGACGCCGGCGTCTACCGGCCCGACGGCATGGAGTTCTTTGGCCGTATCAGCTTCATCAAGGGCGGCATCGAATTCGCCGACGCGCTCTCCACCGTCAGCCCCACCTATGCCCGCGAAATCCAGACACCCGAGTGCGGCTTCGGTCTGGATGGGGCTTTGCGCGCTCGCGCCGATGTGCTTACCGGCATCCTCAACGGTGCCGACTACGGCGAGTGGAATCCGGAAACCGATCCGCTTATCCCCGCCCGCTACTCCGCCGGCGATCTGGACGGAAAACAGATTTGCAAGCGGCAACTGCTCGAGGAATTCGGCCTGCCGCCGGATGCCATCCAAGGCCCGCTCATCGGAATGGTCTCCCGCTTCACGCGCCAGAAGGGCGCCGATATTCTGGCCGAAGTCGCCGGCGAGATCGTCGCGGAGGGCCTGTGCCTCGTGGCCCTCGGAACCGGCGATCCGGAGTATGAAGACTTCTTTCTCCGCATGGCCTCCGAGCACCCCGGACGCATCGCCGTGCGCATCGGCTTCCACAACGCGCTGGCTCACCGCATCGAAGCCGGCGCGGACCTGTTCCTGATGCCCAGCCGCTACGAACCCTGCGGATTGAACCAGATGTATAGCTTGCGATATGGAACGGTTCCCGTGGTTCGGGCCACCGGCGGGCTGGATGATACCATCGAAGAAGGTACCGGGTTCAAGTTCGCGGAGTATTCCGGAGAGGCGCTCTTGGCCGCGGTCCGGTCCGCCGCTCAGGCGTTTGCGAACCAGGATGCCTGGCGCGCCATGATGCGGCGCGGCATGGCGCAAGACTTTTCGTGGAGGGCTTCCGCCGCCCGGTATTCGGAGCTCTACCGGCAGTTGGTTGCCGGGGCGGCTGTGAATCCTCTGGCCGAAAAGATATTCTAATAGCTTAGGAGATGAAATGGCAGGTCTGAACACGTTAACCTTTACCGATGCGGGATTCGACCAGGACGTCCTCCGGTCGGACGTGCCGGTTCTGGTGGATTTCTGGGCCGCCTGGTGCGGCCCTTGCCGCCAGATGGCGCCCACCGTCGATGCCGTGGCCAGCGAGTATGCCGGCAAACTGAAGGTTGGCAAGCTGGATGTGGATTCGAACGGCGCCACGGCCATGCGCTACAACGTTCGCGGCATCCCCACCCTGTTGCTGTTCAAGGGTGGCAACGTAGTCGAGCAGCGTGTGGGGGCCATCGGCAAGTCCGAAGTCCAGAGGATGCTCGACGCGCACGTCTAATCTGAATCATCCTTATTGCCTCGCCGCGATGGGCACACGGGGCCGTGCGGCGTTCCACTTCCGCTGCTCCCCCCCCGCTTCCTGGCACCCGACGCAATACCGCGCCCAAGGGACCGCCTGCAGCCGCTTCGGCGGGATCGGCTCCTCGCAGGAAAAGCAGACGCCGTAGTCGCCCGAATCCAGCCGGTCGAGGGCTTCTTCGATCAGCCGGAGTTGCGCGTAATCCAGAACGTTCAGATGAAGCGACACGGATTCGGCGCTCAAGAATTGCGCCTGGTCGTCTTCAGCCACCCGGCCCATCCGCGCCAGCGTGTCGAACTTGATGCCCAAACCCGACAGCACCTCCGCGCGTTTTTCCAGCAACATCTCCCGGTAAGTTGCGTCGCTACGGCGAACCGGCACGCTCCTCTTCATGTTCATCGGCCCTCCTTCCCGCATCCGATGTTCGGACACCGGATACCTTATTGGTTAAAAAAAGGTATCAGAATTCTCGACTGAAAACAATATTTATTTTCGATAGTGGGGCAGGCGCTCCCGCCCAATGCCACTTAAATAAGCCGCTGCGGTGTCCAGAATAAATCGTGGGGCGGTCCGCGGCGCACCGTGGAGCAGGCGTCTCGCCTGCCATGCCGGTATTCCTACCGGCATTCCCCGAAGAACGTCGGCACGGACGCCGACGTGGCAACCTGAAAGGTCGCTCCACGGATCGAGCGCAGGCGCATTTCTTGCATCGCACCATACCAGGCTTATTTAAGTGGCATTAGGCGCTCCCGCCTGCCAACCGTGCTACCTGCCGCTAAATGGGAAGTAGGGCGAGATCTCCGCCAGCATCTGCTGCTCGGCCGGGGTGAACTTGCTCTTGAACTCCTCGCTCGCCATGCGGTCGCTCCGCTCGCTCTCCGGCATGCGGTGCAACCTCACCAGTTCCGGGCGTACCACGGCAATCCGATCGTCGGGAAGGTGGTTGAAGAGCTGGATCTGCTTGGTCAACGCCGCCTGTTTCTCGGGCGGCAGGTTGGCGTACATATTGAGGATTCCAAGCTGCCGGCTCCTTTGCGCGGGCGGAAGCTTGTCGAAATTCTCGAGGGCCTGACGCAGCCGCACCTGCTGCTGAGGGGGCAGTCTCTCCAGCAGTTGTTCGCGCCGTTCGGGCGGCATCGCCATCATCCGTAAAACCGGGTTCCCGGGATTCAGAATCCGCCCGCCTCCCGCCTTGGGAATAGCAGACCCCGCGCGCGGCGGAGGAGCGGGGGCCGGCCTCGATTTCGGCCCCTTTTGCCCCCACAGGCTGGAGGCCATTGCCAGCCACAAAACTGCACCGATTTTGGGAGTGCGGCTCATCCGTCACATCTTCGAGTCGGCGGCATCGCCCCGCACGCGATAGCTGAACTCTCCCAGCATGTGCATGGCGTCCAGAGCATGCTCCACTTGGTCGGGCTGTATAGCCTCCACTTGCGCGGACTGCGGCTCTGCCGACGGCGGAGCGCTGGCAGGACGCTCCAACAACCAGCCCGCCACCACTACCAGGCACGCCGCCGCCGCGATGGGCAGCCCCTGGCGAACCAATGCCGGGCGCAAAGGCCGCACCAGCAACTGCCACCACGACACTTCCCGATCGATGCGCCGGTAGAGCCGCCGGTCGAAATCCAGCGTCACGGGGGCCGCTTCCCACACGTCCAGCGCTTCCCAGACCGCTCGCTGGCCGCTCGCGAACTCGCGGCAGGCCGGGCAGATTTCCATATGTCGCTCGAGCGTCGCGGTGCGTTCGGCGTCCAGCTTGCGGGTACAGTAAGCCAGCAGCAACTCCGCGTTCTCGCGGGTCTCAATTGGGCACTTCATACCAACCTCTTCTTCCCTATGCCATATGGGCCAAACGGGCGCGCAACGTCTCATACGCCCGAAACAATAAGGACTTCACCGCGGATTCCGAGCATCTTAGCACTCTGGCGATCTGCGAGTATTCCATTTCTTCGTACTTGTGCATCAGCACCGCCGCCCGTTGCTTCTCAGGCAGCGCGGCCACGGCTTGGCGAACTTCCTCCAGCCTGGCTCGGTACACCATCTTCTGCTCCACCGATGGCCTGCTATCGGCTACCTGCCGCGCCGGCATTTCGGCGGAATCCCGATCCAACCGTTCCTGTAACCGCTCGTTCTTCCCGTCGCGAAGCGAATTCAATGCCAGGTGCGTCGCGATCCGGAACAGCCACGTCGTGAATCTGGCCGTCGGCTCGTACGAGCTCCGCGAACGATACACGCGCAAAAAAACTTCCTGCGCCAGTTCCTCGGCCACCGCATGATTCTGGACCATTCTGTAGAGGAAATGAACAACCGGCGAGCGGTGCTTTTCCAACAACAGTCCGAAGCTGGCGCCATCTCCTTCTTTGACGCGGAGCATTAACTCAGCGTCGTAATCCAGAGCCGCTGTGGCTCCTCCCATATCGGTCTTAACCCGTTCTGGCATCCCAGGTTGCGTTCCCAAGGGGATTAATTCGACTGACCCTATTCCCCCTTCAACGAGCGGTCCATCAGCCGCTGGATCGCCTCCCGCGGAGATATCCCAAACTGTAGCATCTGGAGCATCTGTTCGCAGATGGGCATCTCCACCGAGTGCCGCTTGGCGAGGTCTGCTACGGCATTTGTAGTTTTTACTCCCTCGGCCACCATCTTCATCGAGCTGACGATCTCTTCCAACTTCCGGCCGTGGGCTAATTCGATTCCAACCTTGCGGTTCCGGCTGAGATCGCCCGAGCAGGTCAATACCAGATCGCCGAGCCCCGCCAGGCCGGCCAGCGTCTGTCCCGTGCCCCCCATAGCCACCGCCAGCCTGGTGATTTCCGCCAGGCCGCGGGTGATGAGAGCCGCCATGGTGTTATGGCCAAGCCCCAAACCGTGTACCACGCCGGCACCGATGGCGACTACGTTCTTGACTGACCCTCCAATTTCTACTCCTATAGTATCTGAACTGGCATACAGCCGGAAAGTAGGCCCCGAGAAGGCCGCCTGGACCGTTTCCGACAGGCTGCAGTCGCTCGATGCCACCACCAGAGCCGTAGGCTCAGACCGTGCAACCTCAAGGGCAAAGGTAGGACCGGAGATTACGGCCACGCGGGGAGCCAGGCGGGCCTGTAGAACCTCTCGAATAACCTCCGACATTCGTAGCAGTGTGCCGTTCTCCAGCCCCTTGGTGGCGCTGACGAATACCATGGATTCGTTCAGAAACGGGAGCATCTGCTGGTATAGGCCTCGCACCAGGTGAGACGGTATCGCGCTCAGGACGATCTCCGCGCTGTCCAACGCCGCCGGAAGTTGGTTGACGATCTCCACGTGACGGGGCAGCCGGCAACCCGGCAGGTAAACGTCGTTTTCGCGGGTCTCTCCCATGCGCGCGGCGAGGTCGGCTTCGTACACCCACAGGCGGACGCGCGGGAACCGGGGCGCCAGAATGATCGCCAGGGCCGTTCCCCAGCCACCACCCCCAATGATGGCAAGGCTTTTCACGGCTTGCCCGCTCCGAAGCCAAAGACGTGCTCTTGCCCGGAGCGTAGTCTTTGAATGTTGCTACTATGTTTGTAAATAATAAACACACCGGCGATGATCGCGGCGACTATGGGCGGCAGCGGCGGATGCGCTATCAGCCAAATTGCCAGCGGCAAGGTGGCCGCCATTATGATCGAACCCAGGGAAATGTAGCGCGTCCAGGCCACCACCACCATAAACACCACTAGCACTGCAATAAGTGCTACAGGCGTAAGACATAGAAATGCACCCACCCAACTGGCGACGGCCTTTCCACCCTTGAACCTCAGAAACACGGGGTAGGCGTGCCCCGCCATAACGGCCAGCGCGGCGGCGCTCATCCACAGCCAGTCATGCGCGGTGAGGCGGCCCGCCATCCAGACCGCGAGGTAGCCTTTGGCGATGTCGAGCAGGAGCGTCGCGATGCCCGCGGCGCGTCCCGTGGTGCGCAGCACATTAGTGGCGCCGATATTGCCGCTCCCCGCCGAGCGCACGTCGGCGCCGGTTTTCCATTTGACGAGAACATATCCGAACGGAATCGCGCCGAGCAGATACGCGCCGAGCAGAATCAGGATGGGGATCATCGCTTTGCGAGCGGAAACTCCGCAAGTTTAGTGTACACGGAACCGGACGGCCTCAGGGTGCTCTGGTAAAGAAAGTAGTTGGCTGCCTGGAACTGCCCGAAATCGAGCGAAGCGAGGCCCGCAACGGCTTGGCGCAGCGGTTGAAGGTCCAGCCTCTCCTTAATCCGCGCCAGAGTCAGGTGCGGGGAAAAGGCGCGCGTCTCACGGGCGATTCCCAGCGCCGCCGTGGCGCCGTCCGTATGATTCGCCAGCGCCTCCAGGCCGGGCGCCTCGATGCCGCACCAGAACACCCGCGGCGCGTGCGGATTGGGGAAAAACCCGACCTTGCGGACGTGCACCGCGATGGGCGGCTGAGATTCCAGCCCCGCCAGCGCGGCTTTCAGCTCGCCAAGCCGCTCCTCGGGCCACTCGCCGATGAATTTCGTGGTGATATGGAGATTCGCGGGAAGGCTCCAGTGAATCCGCGCCGTGGGACGCAGCCGTTCGAGAAGTTGCTCCAGGTTGTGGACCACCTCGGCCGGCAGGTCCAGGCCAGTGAATAGTCGCATGTGCGCACTTTCATGTTACCCGATGCGGTTCGGTCCCATCCTCAAGCGCAGCTTCTACGAGCGGCCCACCATTGAGGTGGCGCGCGGGCTTCTCGGCAAGGTGCTGGTGCATGGAGAGACCGCGGGGATCGTCGTCGAAACCGAGGCCTACCTGGGCGGCGACGATCTCGCGTCACACTCCGCGCGCGGCATTACAGACCGCACGCGCGTCATCTTCGGCCCGCCGGGCCACGCCTACGTGTACCTCATCTACGGGATGTACGAGTGCCTCAACATTGTGGCCGAGCCGGCTGGCCAACCCGGCTGCGTGCTGGTGCGGGCATTGCAGCCGGTGGCTGGAATCGAGATCATGCGCCAGCGCCGGCTGGCCGCTCGCAAGCTTCAAGACCTGGCCTCCGGACCCGGCAAACTGACGCTGGCCTTGGGGATCACGCGCGCGCACAACGGCGCGGACCTGACGCGCGGCCCGCTGGTGGTCCGCGAGCCTGCCGCGCAGCGGGCCTTCGAGATCGCCGTTACCCCTCGTATCGGCATCAGCCGGTGTGCCGACCTGCCGCTGCGGTTCGTCATCCGTAACGCCGGCGCCACGGGCTAACATGGAAGTTCATGTTCGATTGGAAGCTAGACCCTCATCGGCGCTATAACCCGCTCACCGGCGAATGGGTGCTGGTGTCTCCGCAGCGCACCG
>JBAWDI010000521.1:0-2387 GCA_049590695.1 Bryobacteraceae bacterium | reverse complement strand
GCCATGAAGCCATCTCCTTCAACTCCTGCCGCTCCAGGCACTGTCCCAAGTGCCAAACCAACGCTCGCGACAAGTGGCTCGCCGGACGCAGTCAGGAACTGCTGCCGGTCAACTACGTACATGTCGTCTTTACGATCCCCCACGAGTTGTCGTGGCTGGCCCTACAAAACAAGAAGGTCATCTACGACCTCCTGTTCCGCGCCAGCGCCGCAACCCTGTTGGAGATTGCCGCCGATCCGAAGCATCTTGGCGCGGAGATCGGTTTCCTCAGTGTGCTCCACACCTGGGGCCAGAATCTCCAGCATCACCCGCATATCCACTGCGTGATCCCGTCCGGTGGTCTCTCACCCGACCACCAACGCTGGGTGCACCCACGCTATCCCTTCTTCCTGCCGGTAAAGGTGCTGAGCCGCGTATTCCGCGGCAAGTTCGTTGCCGGTCTCAAGCATGCTTTCCGTGATGGGAAACTGCTGTTTCCCGGAAGCCTGAAAGGGATCTGCGGACAGAAAGCCTTTCATGCTTTTCTGCGGCCGCTGTTCCGTCAGGATTGGGTGGTCTATGCCAAAAGGCCCTTCGGAGGGCCTGAACATGTCCTCCACTACCTGGCCCGCTATACGCATCGCGTTGCCATCTCCAACCACCGGATCGTGAACCTTGCCGAGGGCAAGGTCACTTTCCGCTGGAAAGACTATGCCCACAAGAGCAAGCAACGGCTGATGACGGTGACCGGCGAGGAATTTCTGCGGCGCTTCCTGCTCCACACCTTGCCTCGCGGCTTTGTGCGCATTCGCTTCAGTGGCTTCCTCGCCAACCGGCGCCGCCGAGAACTCTTGCCCCTCTGCCGGCGGTTGCTGGAAGCCCACCCGCTGACCCGCTCGACAACGCCGACACCCTCCGAGCCCAAGACTTCATGCGGTTGGATTTGCCCACGTTGTGGCGGCACGATGGCGCTTATCGAGAAGCTTACCCCTCAACAGATTCGCTGGGCATCTGTGGATCCGGAGAGCGTCGCTGACACCTCATAGCCGCCACCCATCAATGAAGAACCCGCTTGCTCCGGCACGCACAGTGGGCGTGTGTCCGGCTCCTCTGGAAAGCCCAAATGCGATGAGAAAATCTACTCTCAGCAACCCCGAACCGAGCTTTTTGCCGCCGCCACCGCCTGGGCCGAGGCAGATTCGGACTCTCTCCGTTGTCCGGGCGACCACGCCCGAGGCGTTCTGGCTGATTCAACACCCATAGCTGCCGCGTCCGCCGCAAACGCGGGCGGCTTCCTTCAAAAGTCTCTATCCGAAGTGACCCGGCGGTCTGGATTCCGCCGCTCCCCAGCACCCGCGCGCCGGGTCACTCCAGATAGAGTCCTAGCGTATCTGGGGAGTCTGAGGCGCCTGGGCAGCTCCGCCGGTCGGCGACGAACCAGCCCGGAAGGCAGTGTTCTTTTCAGGAGCAGTCGTGCCAGGAGTGGACGAGCATGATCGGAGTTGCCGATCTTCCGGTAGCTGGCCATCGGAAGCCGCGCCGGTGCTTTGTGAAGCGGAGGGCCTCGTGTTTAGCTCCGTCTGCGCTTCCGGGGATCTTGCGAGGAGAAGTCGGACTGCCGAATCGTGGATCCTTGGAGTTCTTCTTCAAATTGGCCCTGAGATGTTGAGCGATGGTGTAGCTGCCGCGTACGTAAGCCACCATAGCCGCGCTCCCCATAGCCCATCCGTATTCCCCTTCGACGAACCGCCTGATGCCTTCCAGTCCGTATTCCGAGGTAAGCGAGTGATTCGCATCCACGGGTTTACACTCGATGAAAAGGGCATCCTGGTCGGCGATGACGCGCGCACCGTCCGGCCGCTGCACACCGAGCACGATATCCGGCTTCTTGTCGGGATGGGTTCCTTCGTAGCTGGTGAGTTCAGCATCCCGAACAACATATGAAAAGTAGGTCTTGTTGAACCCCGGGACGGTGCCGCGAGGCAGGAGATCGTTAGCGAGGATGTCTTTCAACTGCCGAGTGATTTCCTTTTCCAGGGCAGTGGCAAGTACGAAACCCGCAGGCGGCGCAGCGCGCAGCATACCGAAGGCCGCGATGAACGCCGAGTGGGCCGCAAGCAGAAGCCGTGTGGGAATTGGCGGATGCGGCAACTGGTGGTTGGGAGAACCGTGCGTGAATAACCCGGGGACGCTCATGCTTTGCGCGGACCCATCCACGCACGCGAGGTCCCGGCTGGGATTGGAAACCAGTCCGAGTGTTCGCGCGCCACCTCCACAGCGCATCACTCGCGTCCAAATTAGCTGTTTGACCACATTTTCCACATTGAAAACGTTGGGCATGCCCCAACTCTGAGTCTGGACGCGCATCTTCGCTTCGACCCATGCCGAAGTAAGTGCCCCCTTCGATC
>JBAWDI010000520.1:0-5547 GCA_049590695.1 Bryobacteraceae bacterium | reverse complement strand
GCCCCTGGCCGCGGGCGGCGGGGCCGGGTGGTCGCTCGGATCCGGAACCAACCCGCGCGCCGCGAACGTCGTCGCGCTCGCACCGGGCTTGACCGCATTCAGGTTGTCCATCACGATGATCATCGGTTTCGCTTTCTTTTCCGCGATCAGGTTGTCCATGATGAAATCCACATGGCCCTGCGTGTACCAGCCGGTCTCGTCTTCGCCCCACCCGTGCAACAGGTATAGCACCGGATACTTCGCCTTCCCCCCGTCATAGCCCGGCGGCGTGTAGACGAAGCAACGGCGCCACTTCTGCGTGACCGTCGAGAAATACCACTGCTCGCTCACGCGGCCGCGCGGAACGTCTTTCGGCTGGTAAAACTCCTGGTCCGGGGCGGGGATTTCAATTCCGCTGTTCTGCCAACCGGAACCGAAATACGTGTGCGTCGATGGGTCCGCGACGCTGGCGCCATCGATCGCAAGATTGTAGTAGTGGAAGCCCTCCACGAGCGGCTGCGCTGTGGCGCCGCTCCAGATGTTATCCGGTCCCTTCGTCAGATTCAATCCTCCCAGAGAAACCCGTACAGTCTGCGCGTTCGGCGCATTCACGCGAAACATCGCGCGGCCGTCGGGAAAGATGCAGGGATACTTGGCCTCCGGAATATTCAACGGGTTGGGTTTGCAGTCGGCCGGCACCTGCCCCCAGCACACCATACAACTGAGCGCGGCTAGAATCAAGGGAAATCTCATGAGACCTCCATACGGGGAGGCGGCTGGCGGCGGTGCGGGCCGCGTCGCCGTCTCCAGAGAGTTCGGCATCCTCTAGTATCAGATCCGAAGCCGGTATAGCATGAATGAGAACTCCCTGTCAAAGGAGTTCTGCGAGCGCATACAAGCGCCGGAAGGTCAAACAGAGAGCCCTTTGGCGCGAACCGGCGGGGCTGGCTGGGCGCGCTTGCATGCATGCTCCGGCAGCGAGGGCGGTCCATCTAGCTACCGTGTTGCTGGCCGGGCCGATTCTTGCATAGCCGCAACAGGCCAATGGGAACCTGGACAACAACCCGCAGAAGAGCACCGAAAATCTCATCCCGTTCAGGAGATGGGCGTAGCCTCCTGCGTACCCACCTCGCGGCTGGTTGAGCAGGACACGTCACCAACTCGGTTGCCAGAAGTCCTCTCGGCCACGGAGGACGCAGCCACACGGGAATTCCTTCACACGCCGAAGGCGTCCGCCGCGCGGGCGGCTTCGTTCAAGTGGGCATCCGGCGGGGAATCTCAATTCGGCCGGATTGCTTCAATAACACGCCGCTTCCGTCAATCGGGCATCGAGAAATGCAGAACGGCTGCGGGGTATACTGGCTAGAGGAGAACAAGTGGCTACCGCGACCAAACCACGACGCCCTACCGCAGCGGCGGCGAGAGGGAAGAACGGCTCGAGCCCGCGCGTTGCCGCGGAGTTCGCCGCCGGCTCGCTGGAGGCTGAGTTGTCCGGTATTGGGAAGGCAGTGCCGGCCCGAGAGTGGGCGAAGGTCCCCGCAGACTACTTCGCTAACCTTGACCACTACCTCCACGGCGCACCGAAAAAGAAGTGAGGCTGGTATTCGCGGACACGCTCTACTGGGGTGCGGCACTTCATCCGCACGATCAGTACCGCGCGCAGATAATTCGCGCCCGAGAGGAGCTTGGAGAAGTCCACTTGGTTACGACCGACGAGGTGCTAATCGAACTTCTGGACGGCTTGGCCCAGCGCGGCACGCATCTGCGGGAAGCGGCCACCCGGGCAGTCCGTATGATACTGGACGACCGGCGCGTGACCGTTCATCCGCAGTCGCGTGAATCCTTTCTGGCGGGCCTGCGTTTGTATGAGCAGCGCAATGACAAGGGCTACAGTCTGGTGGATTGCATATCCATGACGACGATGCGTCGCCAGGGGATTTTGGAAATACTGACCAACGACCACCATTTCATACAAGAGGGCTTTCGAGTCGTTCTCGGGTGAAATCGCCCGCTCTCACCCGCAGCGTCCCGTAATCCGCCGCCGCAGCAGGTCGAGCGCCAGTTGCACGGTGAAGGTGCGGATGCGCTGGCGGTCGCCTAGGAAACGGCGGTGCTCGGTGTGCGTGCCGGCGTCATCGGCGATGGCGACATAAACGGTGCCCACGGGCTTGGACTCGCTTCCGCCATCGGGGCCCGCTATCCCGGTGACGGCCAGCGCGTAGGTGGAAGCGGTACGGCGGCGCGCGCCTGTGGCCATGGCTTCGGCGGTCTCCTGGCTCACGGCGCCGTGCCGTTCGAGAACCTCGGGGGGGACGCCGAGGAGTTCCACCTTCATGGCGTCGGCGTAAGTGATACAACCGCCCACGAAGTAGTCCGAACTGCCGGGAACCGATGTGAGGCGCTCGCCTAACATGCCGCCGGTGCAGCTTTCGGCTACCGAGACCGTCGCGCGGCGGTCGCGCAGAAGCTGGCCGACCACCACCTCGAGCGGGTCGCCGTTGCGGGAGTAGAGGCGGTCGCCAAGCAGTTGCTCGATGGGGGCGGCCACCTCGGCCAGAAGGGCGGCGGCCTCGGACTCGGTGGCGCAGCGGGCGCGCAGGTGGACCTGAATCTCGCCGTTGGCCGCCAGGATGGTGGTGACCGGGTTCTGGTACTTGCCATAGACCGGCGAGATGAGTTGGTCGAGATCGGATTCCGACATGCCGGCCACGCGCAGAACTGCCGTACGAATCGCCTGTGCGGGCGCCAGGCGCTTGAGGCGCGGCAAACACTCCCGCTCGAACATCGACTTCAACTCGTGCGGCGGGCCGGGCAACAACATCACCGCGGAGGCGGATTCCTCCAGCCACTGGCCGGGCGCGGTGCCGCGGTCGTTGGGAAGAACCTCGGCGCCTTCGATGACGAAGGCCTGGCGCTTGTTGACCTCGGCCATCTTGCGCCCGGCCCGCGCGAAACGGCGTTCCAGCGCGTCGGCGATCTCGGGATGAAAAACAAGTTTGCGGCCGAGCGCCTGGGCCACGGCTTCGCGGGTGACATCGTCTTCGGTGGGGCCCAGGCCGCCGGATAGGATCACGATTTCCGAGCGCACGCGCGCCTGGCGGATGGCGTCGGCCAGACGGTCGCGGTGGTCGCCAACCACGCCCTTGGCGACTACTTCGACGCCCAGGTTGTTCAGCTCGCCGGTGAGATAGAGCGAGTTGGTATCGACGCGCTCGGGCGTCAGCATTTCGGAACCGACCGCAATGATTTCGGCGTTCATCAGATGAGCGGGCGGCGCTTGATTTGCACGTCCACGCGATAGAGGGCATTGGTGGTGGCGACCACCATGGCGCGCGAGGGGGTGAACGCCAGACCCACGATTCCAGGCCCGGAAAGGAACAGCTCGGCGCGGCGGCCGGGGTCGATACGGACCACGCCTTTGCGGCCGGCGATGGAGGCGGCCACGTACAGGCGGCCCTCATCGTCGAAGGCCATGCCTTGCGGACGGCCGAGGCCGCGATAGAAGACTTCCACTTCGCCGTGGCTCGAAATGCGGTGAATGGAATCGAAGCTGGAGGTGGTGGGGCCGGCCACGTAGAGATAGCCGTCGGGGCCGAACGCCAGGTGGTAGGCAGCGATGGAAGGCTCGAGCGTGGCGAAGACGAAAATCTGGCGGTCGGGGTTGATCTTGAAGACCGTGCCGCTGCGGTCGCCGACATAGAGGTTCTGCTGGCCGTCGAAGGCAATTCCGGTGGCCACCCCCATGCCTTCGACGAAAACGGACATATTGCCGTTGGGCGTCGCCTGGTACACGAAACCGTCGTAGCGGCTGGAGATGTAGAGCAGGCCCTGGGAGTCGAAAGCCAGGCCAGTGGCATTCATGAGGTCGTTGATGAACGGCTTCATGGAGAAATTCAGGTCGATCTTGTAGACCGCTACCGGAACCTTCTGCCCGCGCGAACCGCTGAAGGTGGCGTAGATATTGCCGGCCGAATCGATGGCCGGATTGGCGACGGGATGGAGGTTCTCGGCCACCAGGACGCCGATATCGCAGGCCCAGGGATCGCTCGACTGCGGGCCGCTTTGGACCACCAGCCCACCGGCCGTGGCGCCCTCGGGGACGCGGGCAATCACGAACGAATCCGAGCCGACGATCAAGGGCGCGCCGACCTCACCGATGGTGACGCAGGGCCGGTCGGATTTCGCGAAGTCCTTCCCTCGAATCTGCAACTCGCCGCCGGCGATGGCGGCGGGCGGGGTGACCCGAGATATCTGGGGGCGGGCGTCGGGTGATTTCCGAAGGGGCATTCAATACAGATTGAAGCATCCTGCCAGGAATAACACAAGCGCCGCGTACAGGCCCGCCATCGCGTCGTCGGCGACAATGCCGAGCCCGCCGGGCAGCGCCTCCAACTGGCGCACGGGCGGGGGCTTCCAAATATCGAAGAGCCGGAAGAGGGCGAAGGCGGCCAGGCAGCTCTTCCAATTGAACGGGTGCGCGCCGGCCAGGGCGATCCACTGCCCGATCACTTCGTCGACGACCACGAAGCCGGGGTCTTCGATGCCGGTGGCGCGCGCGGTGACGCCGGAGGCCCAGACCGCGGGGCCGAAGCCGATGGCGGCCAGCAGAAGGAAGTGCCACCCGGCGAAGCCGGCGTATGCGTGAAGGGCGATGGCGATCAGGAGCGCGGCCAGCGACCCGGCGGTGCCGGGGGCGACAGGCGAGTACCCGCAGCCAAACCAGGTGGAGAGCAGAGCGGCGCTACGGTTCTTCTTCATCTTGCGGGATGGGCGACGGGATCACGTACTTCCCGGTTGCCCAGTTGCCTAGATCGATGATACGGCAGCGCTCGCTGCAAAACGGGAATTCGGGGTCGTCGGGCGCGACTTCTTTCTTGCAAATGGGGCAGGTCATAGGCTCGCTTCGCTCGCGGGGCCGGGGGTCGGGGGCCGGGGGCCAGGCGTCGGGGACGCGATGTTGACCAGGGCCGGGGCGGCATAGTTGGCCGCGGGTTCCGTGGGGGGAAGCAGCGTGCCTACGACATCGTAATCGTGGGACTCGGTGACGCGGAGGCGGCGAATTTCGGCGCGACGCGGCTCGGCGGTTTCGAAGTCGTTAATCAGAACGGCGCCGTCGATTTCGGGCGCTTGCGTGGAGAGGCGCGCCGTCCAGAGCAGATCGGTCTCCGTCGACGGGCCTTCCACCAGCACCGGCACTTCCGCGCCCACCAGCGCGCGATTCCGGGCGCGCGCGATTTTCCGCTGAATGGCCATGAGGCGGCGCTTGCGGTTGTGGATGGTACGGCCGTCCACCTTGCCATCCAGGACGTAGCTGGCGCTGGTGTCTTCGTCGGAGTAGGCGAAAACACCCAGGTTGTCGAACCTGGCGGCTTCGACGAAGCGGCACAGCTCTTCGAAATCTCCGGCCGTCTCGCCCGGAAATCCGGTGATGAAGCTGGTGCGGATGGCCACCCCGGGGATGGTCCGGCGAATGCGCTCGAGCAGTTTCAGAAAGAGATCGCCGGACCCGCCGCGCTTCATGCGCTTGAGGACGCGGGCGCTCGCGTGCTGCAACGGCATGTCGATGTA
>JBAWDI010000519.1:0-1914 GCA_049590695.1 Bryobacteraceae bacterium | reverse complement strand
ACCGGCATGGAGTAGCGAATGAAAGAGTCGTACAGGGAAGGTGTAGCGAACCACCCTGGCCCCGAGCCATGCGAGGGCAGTCGTAAGGCTGCACTTGAAGCGTTGGACAGGGGTATCTGTAGGCTGGGCATTGAGCTCCGAAATCGCGTGGTGCAGGGAGCCGACGGCGTCAGGCAGCACGGAAGGCTACAACGCGGCGCACGCCAACGCGAGTGCGGCGCGGCCCTGCGGAGTCGAAGACCCCAAGCATGCGGAGAAACTTCATGCGCGAGAACCGGGAGACCCCATTACCGCCCGCGGGCAGTGGGCGGGCCGGGGGGAGAAGGCGATGAGCCATAAGACCCTCATGCACGGCGGCGGGGAGTCGTACAGCGGCGTAGTACCGGCGAAGCAGCCGAACAAAAGCGAGCAATCGCCAGCGGAGGACCCAGAGGGTACCCCGGAGGGAAGGCCGCTGACCAAGGAGAACACGCGGCAGCCTAACCTGTGCCGGACGCCGAGCCGGGAAAGCGGGCCAAGCGGGCTGGAGCGTGTGCGCGAAGCAGCAAAGCAGGATGGGAAGCTGAAGTTCACAGCCCTGCTGCACCATGTGAGCATCGACCTGCTCCGGGAGAGTGATTACAGCCTGAAGAAACAGGCGGCGCCGGGAGTGGATGGGGTGACGTGGCAAGAATATGGACAAGGCCTGGAGGCGCGCTGGAGCGACCTGCCTGGGCGAGTCCATCGCGGGTCGTATCATGCGCAACCGTCGCGGAGAGTCTGGGGCCCAGAGGGCACCCCGAAAGCCGATGGGCGGCAACGACCATTGGGGATCGCGGCGCTGGAGGACAAGGTCGTCCAGCACGCGGTAGGGACGGTACTCAACCAGATAGGGGAAGAGGACTTTCTAGGCTTCAGCTACGGATTCCGGCTGGGGCGCGGCCAACAAGATGCATTGGACGCGCTGTGGGTTGGAATCGTGCGCAAAAAAGTGAACGGGATTCTCGACTTGGACACGATTGCGTGCGTTCCGCATCCGGTCCTTTTTCGACAAACTCCAGCACGAGTGGCTGGTCCAGTTTGTGGAACATCGGATTGGTGACCAGCGGGTGGTCCGCCTGATCCAGAAATGGTTGAAGGCGGGCGTGATGGAAGACGGAGAGTGGAGCGAGACGAAGGAAGGGAGTCCGCAAGGGTCGGTGATCCCCGGTTTGCGGGTCCGTTCCGGATCGCCGATTTTAGCCAATCTCTACCTGCATTACGTCTTGGATCTGTGGGTGGAACAGTGGCGGAAGAAGCAGGCGTGCGGGGAAGTCATCATCGTGCGCTATGCGGACGACGCCGTGTTGGGCTTCGAGCATCGAGAAGAGGCGGAACGATTCCTGGAGCAATTGCGGGAACGGCTGCGGAAGTTCGGGCGGGAGCTACACCCAGAGAAAACGCGCCTGATTGAATTCGGGCGCTATGCCACGGAGCGACGGGAGAAGCGAGGAGAAGGGAAGCCGGAGACCTTTAATTTTCTGGGTTTCACCCACATTTGTGGGACCAGCCACAAGACGGGCTATTTCACGGTGCATCGCAGGACGATCGGCAAGCGCATGGCAGCCAAGCTCAAGGATATCCGGGCCAAGCTGCGAGTGCGAATGCATGTATCGCCAGCCACGACCGGAAAATGGCTCGCGCAAGTGGTGCGGGGGTACTTCCAATATCACGCGATCCCGGGCAACTGGGCGCGACTGAAGGCGTTCCGCAACGACGTGCTGCGCATGTGGTTTCAAACGCTTCGGCGGCGAAGCCAGCGCAGTTGTTTGAGCGGGCAGCGCTTTCGGGAAGGTCTGGGTAGCCGGCTACCGCCGATCCAAATCCTGCAACCTTATCCGAACGTGCGTTTCGACGCCAAATATCCCAATATCCGAGGTAGGAACCGTGTGCGTT
>JBAWDI010000518.1:0-7385 GCA_049590695.1 Bryobacteraceae bacterium | reverse complement strand
CGCCAGAATTGTTAGTGAAGCTCATTCCGGGCCGCGACCGCAAGAAGATGGGCAAGCTAAAGCATGCCCCACCAAAGGAACTGGTGGGGCATGCTTTAGCTTGCCCAGTGCCAGGGAGAGGTTGCGTTTACGATTCCGTTCGGAGGTTGCCTGTGCGTCTGTCGATCGGGCTTCTGATCGTGGTTTGCCTCACCAAGGGCGTTCGCGCGCAGAAGGCTTTCACATGGCAGGAAATTCGCGACAAGTTCGAAGCTACGAACCCGACTTTGCAGGCCAGCCAGCTCGGCGTCGATGAAGCCAAGACCCAGGAGACGACGGCTTACCTGCGGCCGAACCCGGATCTCACCACCACGCTCGATCAGCTCGACCCCTTCACGCCCAATCCTTATCGCCCGCTGGCGAACACCCTGCCGCTGATCTCGGCCAGCTACCTGCACGAGCGGCAGCACAAGCGGGAATTGCGGCTGGAGAGCGCTCAAAAGGGCACCGCAATCGCGGTGTCGCAACAAGCCGACCTGGAGAGAACGTTGCTCTTCAGCTTGCGGAGCGCATTCGTTCAAACCCTGCAAGCCAAGGCGGTCCTGGCGCTGACCAGGGACAACCTGGCGTACTACGACGGGTTGCTGGTGGTGAGCCGCGACCGGTTCCAAGCCGGCGACATCGCACAAGTCGATTTGGACCGCCTGGAACTGCAGCGCGTCCAGTTCGAAGCCGACGTGCAGACCGCCGAAACCAATGTGCGAACGTCGAAGATCCAGCTTCTGACACTGATGAACGACCGGACGCCGGTGGAGCAATTCGATGTCACCGGGCCGTTCGAATTCGCCGAACGCATCCTGCCATTGGAGGAGTTTCGCAATATCGCTCTGGAGGCGCGACCGGATTTGAAGGCCGCCGCGCAAGCCGTCGATAAAGCCCAGGCCGACCACAAGCTGGCGGTGGCCGACGGGTCGACCGATCCCACCTTCGGCGTGGACATGGGGCGCAACCCTCCGATTCCGGCGTACATCGGTTTCAGCGTCACCTTCCCGCTGCGCATCTTCGATAAGAACCAGGGGGAGAAGGAGCGCACGGAATTGGACATTCGCCGCAACCAACGGCTGCGAGAGGCCGCCCAGGCGCAGGTGTTCAGCGACGTGGATTCGGCCTATGCCATGGTCAACGGCAATCTGAACCTGCTGCGCCCGTACAAGGCGAAATACCTGCAACTGGCGGCCCAGGTTCGCGAGACCATTTCCTACTCCTATCAGCATGGCGGAGCGTCGCTGCTGGACTTTCTGAATGCCCAGAACGATTACCGCAGTGTGCAACTCAATTACCTGAACCTGATTGGTTCCTACATGACCGCCGCCAGCCAGTTGAATCTGGCGGTGGGCCGCGAGGCGATCCCATGAAACACGGCGTTCTCATGGAGGCCGGCCTCGCGCTGGCGCTCGGTCTTCTTCTGGCCGGCTGTGGAGCGAAGGGGCAGGCGGACCCGGCGGCCGAGGCGCCGCCGGCAACCGAAATCGAGCGGGAACAGGATGCCAATATGGTCAAGGTGGACCATCCGGAGCAGTTTCCGCTGGTCACGGCCAGCGCGCATGTGGCCGCGCCCGAGCTGAACGTGACGGGGGTTGTGAGCGCCGACGTGTCCAGAAATGTGCCCGTGATTTCGCTGGCTTCCGGGCGCGTGGTGGACATTCGCGCGCGGCTGGGCGACACGGTCGCCAAGGGGCAGCTTCTGCTGCGGGTGCACAGCACGGACGTTTCCGGCGCGTTTTCCGACTACCGCAAAGCGCAGGCCGACGAAACTCTGGCGCGCGCGCAACTCGATCGCTCCAAGCTCCTGTACGACAAGGGGGCCATCGCCGCCAAAGACCTGGAGGTCGCCCAGGACACCGACGACAAGGCAAAAGTGGATGTCGAGACGGCCCTGGAGCATCTCAAGGTGCTGGGAGTGGACGTCGATCATCCCGCCTCGACAGTCGATATTTTCGCGCCGGTGTCGGGGGTGATCGTCGAGCAGAACGTGACCGCGGCGGCGGGTGTCAAGACCCTGGACAATTCACCGAACCTGTTCACCATCGCCGATCTTTCCCGCGTCTGGATCGTGTGCGATGTGTACGAGAACGATATGGCGAATATCCGTCTGGGCGAATACGCGGACATCCACCTGAACGCCTTTCCGGGCAGAGTCTTGCAGGCGCGCGTCAGCAACATCGGTCCGACTCTCGATCCGAATATCCGCACCGCCAAGGTCCGGCTCGAAGTGGACAATCCGGGGCTGATGCGCCTGGGCATGTTCGTCACGGCCACTTTCCACGGCCAGCAGAAGGAGACGCGCGCGCTGGTTCCGGCCTCCGCGGTGCTGCACTTGCACGACCGCGACTGGGTCTACGCGCCGGCCGGCGGGAACACGTTTCGGCGCGTGGAAGTGACCGGCGGGAAGACGATCGCTCCCAACATGCAGGAAATCGTGTCGGGCATCGCGCCGGGGGACCGCGTGGTCTCGAATGCGCTGGTCTTACAGAACACGGCGGAACAGTAGCCCATGATCCGCGCCCTGGTAGACTACGCCCTCAACAACCGCCTGATGGTGATGGCGGCGGCCATTCTGTTGCTGGTCTGGGGCGCCATTTCGTTTCACAATCTGCCCGTGGAAGCGTATCCCGACGTGGCCAACAACTACGTGCAGGTAATCACGCAATGGCCGGGCCGGGCCGCCGAGGAAGTGGAACAGCAGGTCACCATTCCCATCGAGATCGCGATGAACGGAATTCCGCATCTGGACCATCTGCGGTCCACGTCGCTCTTTGGGCTATCCAGCGTGATGCTGATTTTCGACGACCAATCGGAGAACGACTGGAACCGGCAGAAAGTGCTGGAGCGGATCTCCACGGCGACGCTTCCGAACGGCCTTCAGCCGCAGATCGGAACGGATTACAGTCCGGTCGGCCAGATCTATTGGTACACGTTGAAGAGCACCAATCCTCAGTACGATTTGATGGAGTTGAAGTCGCTCGAGGACTGGGTGCTGGAAAAGCAGTTCAAATCCGTTCCCGACGTGGTGGACGTGGTGAGCTTCGGAGGCATCACCAGGGAGTACCAGGTCCGCATCGAGCCGGACAAGCTGGTGTCGTACGGGCTGAGCATCGGGCAAGTCGAACAGCAGCTCGCCAGCAACAACGTGAACGCCGGCGGCAGCTTTGTGGAAGCCGGCCTGCAGCAGATCAACGTTCGCGCCATCGGGCAGGTCAAGACCGTCCGCGACATCGAGGAGACGGTGGTCAAGACGCAAGCCGGGACGCCGGTCAGAGTCAAAGACATCGGGACGGTGGCGCAGGGTCCCAAGATCCGCCTGGGCCAGATCGGGAAGGCGATTCATCGGGCCGATGGCAAGATCATCGACAACGGCGACGTGGTCGAAGGCATCGTGCTGTTGCGAAAAGGCGCCAACTCGGATTCGACCCTGGATGCCATTCACGACAAGGTCCAGGAGCTGAATGAACGCATCCTGCCTCCGGGCGTGAAGATCGTTCCGTTTCTCGACCGCAGCGACCTGGTTCATTTGACCACCCACACCGTGCTCCACAACCTGACCGAGGGCATGCTGCTGGTGGCGATCATCCTCTTCATGTTTCTGGGAAATGCGCGGGGCGCACTGATCGTGGCGCTGACCATTCCGTTCTCGCTGTTGTTCGCCTGCATTTGTCTCAGCCTGATCCACGTGCCGGCAAACCTGTTGTCGCTGGGCGCGCTGGATTTCGGGATGGTGGTGGAAGGCGCGGTGGTGATGGTGGAGAACATCGTGCGGTACCTGGGCCGCAGGCGCGAGGCGGGGACGGCGCTGGGCTCCATACGCGAAGCCGCGCACGAGGTGCAGAGGCCGGTGTTCTACTCGATCGGCATTATCATCACGGCGTACCTGCCGATCTTCACGCTGCAACGCGTGGAGGGGCGCCTGTTCAAACCCATGGCATGGACGGTATCGTTCGCGCTGCTGGGATCGCTGCTGTTTTCGATGATCGTGGCGCCGGTGATTTCCAGCCTCTTGTTCGGCAAGCACGTTCGCGAGTGGCACAACCCGGCGATGGTTTGGATGACACTGGCATACCGTCACGCCCTGCACGTGGCCATCCGGCTCCGCTGGTTGACCCTGGCGGTGGCAGCGGGGGCCGTGGCCATCTCGTGGTACCTCAGCACCAGCGGCGTCATCGGCTCCGAGTTCCTGCCGCACCTCGACGAGGGCGCCATCTGGGCGCGCGCCACGCTGGCGCCGAGCACCGGGCCCACCGAAGGCGCGCGCGTCATGAACCAGGCGCGGGTGATTTTCGCATCGTTTCCCGAGGTGACCCAGGTGGTCAGCCAGGTGGGACGCCCCGACGACGGAACGGACACCACCGGCTTTTTCAACACGGAATACTTTGTCGATCTCAAGCCCAAGGCGCAGTGGCGGCCCGTGTTCCAACAGAACAAAGAGGAACTCATCGCCGCCATGGATCGGGAACTGGAGAAGATGCCCGGCGCGTTGTGGAACTTCTCACAGCCCATCGCGGACAATATGGAGGAGGCGGTGAGCGGAGTGAAAGGCCAGCTTGCCATCAAGATTTACGGCGACGACTTGAAGGTGCTGGAAGCCAAGGGCGAAGAAATCGTCAATGTCATGCGCACGGTGCGGGGCATCGCGGACCTGGGCCTGTTTCGCGTGATCGGCCAGCCCAACCTCGAGTTCACGGTGGACCGCGCGCGGGCGGCCCGCTATGGGATCAACGTGGCCGACGTTCAGGATGCCATTGAGACCGCCGTCGGAGGGAAGGCCGTGACCCAGGTGCTCCAGGGCGAGCAACGCTACGACCTGGTGGTGCGGTACCAGGCGCCCTACCGGGGCACCAAAGAGGCGATTGAGAACATCCGCCTGGTGAGCCCTTCCGGCGAGCGCGTTTCGCTCGCGCAGCTTGCCGGAGTCGAGGTGCTGGATGGCGCATCGGAGATCTACCGGGAAGCCAATTCGCGCTACGTGGCCATCAAGTACAGCGTGCCTGTCCGCGACCTCGGAAGCACGGTGGAGGAGGCCATGAGCAAGGTGACCCGGCAGGTGAAACTGCCCACGGGTTACCACATCGATTGGGCCGGCGAGTACGAGAGCCAGAAGCGGTCGTCGAAGCGGCTCATGATTGTTTTGCCGGTCACCATTCTGGTGATCTGCCTGATTCTCTACACCATGTTCCAGGATTTCAAGTGGGTGATGCTGATTCTGGCCAACGTGGCGATGGCGCCGATTGGCGGCTTGGTGGCGCTGCTGATCACGCATACGCACTTCAGCGTTTCCTCCGGGGTGGGATTCCTGGCGCTGTTCGGGGTCGCGGTGCAGACCGGCGTCATCATGCTCGAGTACATCAACCAGTTGCGCGCGCGGGGTGAAGCGATCCTGAGCGCCGCCGTCAACGGATCGGTGCAAAGGCTGCGCCCCATCATGATGACCATGCTGGTGGCCAGCGTAGGGCTGCTACCCGCGGCGATGTCGCGCGGCATTGGCTCGGATTCGCAGCGGCCCTTCGCCATCGTGATCGTAGGCGGCCTGATGGCGGCGCTGATCCTGGGCATCTTCCTGCTGCCGACGCTGTACGTGTGGGTAGCCGGCGACCGCGACGTGCTGCCGGAAGCGGAGGTGAAGGCGGAGGAAGAGTAGGGATTCCAGCCGGGGACTGTTGCGGCTTGCGCAAAGTGCCGATAAAAGTTGTAGATTGGTCAGGGAGGACGTTAGCAGCACGGCTAAACGTGAACACCCACCTCATCATTGATAAAGCAGGCCGCGTCGTTATCCCCAAGCCTCTGCGGAAAGAACTTCACTTGGAACCCGGCGATGCCCTGGAAATGGAGAGTGCCGGCGAGCGGATCACCCTGCGCCCAGTCCGTGGGACGGGTCCGCTGACGAAGGAGCACGGCGTCTGGGTATTTCACATGGGACAGGCCCTACCCGCCTCCGCCACGGATGAGATGCTGCAACAGATCCGCGAGGAACGCGACCTGATATAGCTGGAACGGTCGCCACTATGCACGATGCGGTCCGGAAGTAACCCGGCGCCTGAGGACGCCTTAAATTTCGGAAGGGTATTCCATTTTCCGGCAAAGAGGCCTATAATCCGAATTGGGAGAGTACCTATGGGGACTCCGGATGTTCCGGAAATACTCATCGGATTGGGCATCCTGGCCGGGCTCGTTTGGGCTCTTTACAATTGGACCCACCCGCACGTGGATGCGCCCAAATAGCCGTTTGCAATCCACCACGGCACCTGATACCATCTAGGTGGCAGATTGGAACCCTCCCCTTGAAGTGCCAAACCAACCAACGGAGAAAAATAATCAACTGAATGAGCTTTACCGTATTTCTTGGCAATCTTCCCACATGGGTCACCGCCGATGACATCAGGCAATGGCTGGCCGCCGAAGATCTGGTGGCCGATGCCGTGAAAGTGATCCGCAACCACGAAACGCAGGAATCCAAGGGCTTCGCATTTGTCGAAGCGCCGACCAACGACGAGATGCAGTCCATCATTCGCCGCTTTGATCGCGCGCCTTTGGAAGACCGGCTGTTGCGGGCCAACGCGGCACAGCCCCCGAAAGGGAAGGACGCCGCGCGAGGGCCGCAGCCAGCCGTGGCGCCCAACGCCGTTCGCGTGCCGCAGCAGCGTCCTCCGGAACGCAGGAAGCGCGGCGGCCGGCAGAGAGATCAATCGCCCCGCAGCGCCTTTGCGAACGAACTGGCAAAGGCCCTGTAAGTCACGCCGCAGCCGCCCTGGCGCTGCGGAAAGAGCTTCTTTTCCATTCCACACCTGTGAACCGAAGTCACAACTGCTCGCACGGTATCTCTTTTCTCTTCAATGTTTTAGAAACGGCACCCAGCGTGCATCCGTGGACCGCATGAAACACGCCTGGCTCGGCTGCCTGCTTTTTGGCGGTCTGCTCTTCGCCGGAACGCAGGATTCCGACATCAATGTCAACACGCGCTACACGGTGGATACGGTCACGGTCGCCGGCAAGGGTTGGAAGACCGACCTGGTGTCGGACCAGAGCCAGAACCAGAAAATGAGCTCCGGCCTGCGCAGGGACTTGCTCAGCCTGATCGGGCAGAAGTTGAATCCCTCGGCGCTGGACAGCCTGGCTGCGCGGCTGAAGAAGGAGTTGGCCGCGCGCGAAGTGAGCCACCGCGTGCTGCGCGGCGACAGCCCCGAGCACGTGCGCGTGGAGTTCGAAGTCAAACAGTATCGAGGCGAAGTGGGCGCCAACTTCACCAAGATGGTCTACAACTCGAAACAGGGGTGGAGCGCGGACGGTGGAGTAGACGTTACCGTGCTACAGAACTCCTTCCGATTTGGCTTGGCGAGCGACGGCGACTCGCTGGA
>JBAWDI010000517.1:0-8171 GCA_049590695.1 Bryobacteraceae bacterium | reverse complement strand
GCGGCGCCAGCCGCCGCCATACCGTTGCAGGCGGCCAAGCAGTCGCAGTCGCTCACGCTGCCGGGCGGACTGGGGAAGACCTCCTTCGCCTGTTTCGCCAAGGACCCGCGCAAAACGCTGTTTGGTTCCTTTGTGGATGTCATGTCGAAAGTGGTCAATTCGCCGCTGGTTTCCTACCTGCCGCTGATGAGCTTTCCGGTAGTGGGAAGCATGGGATTGGCGGGCATCAAAGGCTTGGTGGGAAGCCTGCAGGGGCAGGGCGGGCAGCAGCAGTGGATTCTGCAGAGCCCGCCGATGGACGTGACGGCCACGGTGAATGGCTCCAAGACTTCCCCGGAGGCGTTGCGGCTAAAGAGCGGAAGCTACATCGTGATACCCAAAGAACACTCCGCTGCGCTCAAGGACCAGCTTGGCAAGCTGAAAATCCTGGATGGCTTTCTGGTGCCGAAGGAAGCGACGTCGCTGGACGTGTTCGACGCGGCTCCGCAAACCGCGCAGATGGTGAGCTACATTTCTCTGCAGGTGGCGGTCACTAACACAAAAGGCGGCACCAAGACGTCTTAGCTAAGACGGGAAATGAATGCGCACGAGGTGCTTGAAATCAGGGACCGCGGCCATGGTCGCGGCCGTCTTCTGCGCGGCCAACGCCACGGCGCAGACCAGCCGCATTACGCAGTCCGTCGATAATAGACAGCGCACGGTGCTGGCGGGGAATCTTCATCCAAAGGCCCTGGCCGCCAATGACCAGGGACGGGTGGCGCCCTCGCTTGCGATCTCCTACATCACGCTGACGCTGGCGCCATCGGCGAGCCAGCAGGCCGACCTCGAAAAACTTCTGGTGGAACAGCAGACGCCAGGCTCGGCGAACTATCATCGCTGGCTGACGCCGGAAGAATACGGCCAACGCTTCGGCGTGAGCGATGCCGATATCGGCAAGGTCACCCAGTGGCTTCAGGAGCAGGGCTTGCAAGTGGTTTCAATCGCGCGCGGGCGGCGCTGGATCGCGGCAAGCGGAACGGCGGCGCAGGTGGAGGCGGCCTTTCAGACCGAGATTCACAGCTACGTGGCCGACGGCGAGACGCACTTCGCGAACGCGTCGGAGCCATCCGTGCCCGTGGCGTTTGGCCCGGTGGTGAAAGGCATTCGCGGCCTGAACGATTTCCGGATGAAGCCGCGGCTGCGCGCATCGCACGCCGAGCCCGATTACACAACGGGACCAGGCCAGACTCACTATATTGCGCCCGGCGATCTGGCTACGATTTACGACATCACACCTTTGTACACGGCCGGAATCGGCGGAACCGGGCAGAAGATCGCGATCGCCGGGCAAATCGCGGTCAATCTTTCCGACATCGCGCAGTTCCGCAGCAAGTTCAATCTACCGGCCAACAATCCCCAGACGCTGCTGGTGCCAGGGTCGAAGAACCCAGGGAGCAACTCGAGCTCGGGCGATCTGGCGGAGTCGGACCTGGATCTGGAATGGTCCGGGGCGGTGGCGTGGAACGCGACCATCGTTTTTGTGTATTCCGCCGACGTGATGACATCGGTGCAGTACGCCATCGACCAGGACCTCGCGCCGGTGGTCAGCGTAAGCTATGGCTCATGCGAGCTGGAGACGCCGGCGTCGGATGTCGCCGCGTTTCAACAATGGGGGCAGCAAGCCAACGCGCAGGGAATCACGTGGTTCGCCGCGGCAGGCGACAACGGCGCGGCGGATTGCGACGATACGCAAAATCCGGGGCTTGCCGTCGACCTTCCAGGCAGCCTGCCGGAAGTGACCAGCATAGGCGGCACGCAGTTCGTCGAGGGAACCGGCACGTATTGGAGCCTCGCCAACAACGCCAACGGAGCATCGGCGCTCGCCTACATTCCAGAGACGGTGTGGAACGATAGCGCGGAAGACGGGGGGCCGTCGGCGAGCGGCGGGGGCGCGAGCATTCTGTTTTCGAAACCTTCGTGGCAAACCGGTCCGGGCGTGCCGGGCGACAACGCGCGCGACGTCCCCGACGTATCGCTGAGCGCGTCGAACGATCATGACGGCTATCTGGTCTACACCAGCGGGAGCCTTCAGGTATACGGAGGGACGTCGCTGCCCACACCTTCGTTTGCCGGGCTGACGGCGCTTCTGAATCAAGAGGCCGGCTCGGGCGGAGTGGGCAACATCAATCCGAAGCTGTATTCGCTGGCGCCATCGGGTTGGGGTCTCGGCATGTTTCACGACATCGCGACGGGCAACAACATTGTTACGGTGCCTTGCGCTCGAAGAGAGCCGGCTTGCACGCCCACTCCGGTGGGATACTACGCAGGCGTGGGCTACGATCAGGCGACGGGGCTCGGGTCGGTGGATGCCTACAAGCTGGTGATGGGATGGAACGGCGGGAGCACGACGACGCCGGGTTCGGCCGCAAGCGTCACGCTGCTTAGCAATTTGACCACGGTGGCCGCGAATGACGTGGTGTATTTGATGGCGACGGTAACCTCGACGAATGGAACCACGCCGTCCGGGCCGGTCTCGTTTTCGATAGGAGGAACTCCGCTAGAATCGGCCGCGTTGACCGGATCGGCGGGCACGGCGACGGCAACGCTGGCGGTGAACGGCTCGCAGTTGCCGTTGGGTCCTGGAACGATTACAGCGACGTACAACAACACCAGCAGCGCGTCGGTGACGGTCGGCGTGACGGCGTCCGGATCGGGCTCAATCGCCACACCGGCGATCACGGCCGTCGCCAATGGAGCCAGCTTCAAACAGAGTTTCGCGCCGGGATCGATTCTGAGCGTGTTCGGATCGCAGCTCTCGCCCGCGACCCAGAGCGCGTCAAGCGTGCCGCTGCCGCTTTCGGCCTCGGGGGTCGCGGTGCTGGTGAACGGAATCGCCGCGCCGCTCTATTACGTCGCTCCAGGGCAGTTGAACGTGCAGATCCCGTATGAGGCGACGGCCAACAGCACAGCGGTGCTGAGCGTCAACAACAACGGGCAGGTGACCACGCAATCGTTCCAGGTGGCTGCGGCGGCGCCAGGGATTTTCACAAACTCGGCCGGCGCGCTGGTTCCCACGGCGACTGCGGCGGTCGGACAGGAGATCGCGCTCTACCTCACCGGCGCTGGGGCCGTGTTGCCGGCGATCCCGGATGGCGCGGCGCCCGCGGCGTCCACGGCGCTCGCCAACCTTCCGATGCCGGTGCAGCCAACGACCGTGACGATTGGCGGAACCGCGGCGACGATCGATTTCCGTGGCATTCCTTGGGGGCTGGTGGGCGTAACGCAGATCAACGTGCAAGTTCCGAACGGGATCTCGACCGGCGCGCAGCCGGTGGTCGTGACGGTAGGCGGAGTCGCCAGTGCTCCGGCGACGATCACGATTACCAACTGACCGGCGCTCGCTTTGCGCGAATCGGCTGGCCGAGGAGTATCACGTCCAGCTCTTCGGCTTAGCGGTACGCTTGACGGACGGCTGGCCTCAGCCACCCGACTGTATCCAGCGGCGCAATCCCCAGCACCACGGGGCTGTCTTCGTCGCTCGAGCCGAAGACCGGATGCTGTTTCCATCCGTTCGCCTCGGCTTCCCTGGACACCTGCGCCGCCACCCATTGATAGATCTTGTCTAGCGTCGCATCCTTCTGCTGTCTGAGGCCTTCGAGCAGATAGTAAGTGAAGAGGCCGTGAGAGTACTTCGCTAACTCATAAGAACTTTCTTCCGTGCGGCTGGCCGCCAGAATCACACGGCCGGTGCCTTCCTTGATGTGATCCAGCGTCTGCGAAGTTATCGACTGCGGAATGGTCACGGTCTGCGCCAGGGCGCCCTGGCTGTGGCACGTGTCCAGGATCACGGCTACCTTCAACGCTTTGATTCGGGTGCGGACCACGGTGGTGATTTCGACCATCGGAATGGCGGTGGAATACAGGCCGTCGAGCGAATCGACGTCGGTGTCGTAGGCCACCACGTAACTGGCGCCGGCCGCGTCCTGCTCCCGCGCCGTGCCGTGAGTGGCGATGTAGATCACCGCCAGGTCGTCTTCGGTCGAGTTGCGCACCAGCCAGTTGAGGCCGGCGCGGATGTTGACCGCAGTCGCTTCCGAATCGGCAATCAGGCGCACGTGGTCGGCGCGGAACCGGCCGTAGGTGGGATCGCGCAACAATTCCGCCACCGATTGGGCGTCGTTGCGCGTGTATTTGAGATTGAGGCGCGGGTTTTGGAATTGGCCGACGCCCGCCACCAGCGCCCATTTGTGCGAAACGCCGGACTGGTGGGTGTCGCGGGTAGAGTGCGAGGCGGAACCGGGAGCCGGGTTGTCGTGCGCCACCACTGCGACGCCGCGCGCCGGTGTGGCCAGCGTGAAGGGGTCTTCGGCGCTCTGGAGGGCTGGGGCGTTGCGTTCCCGCGCCTTTCCCAGCGAGTATTGCGGATTGCCCTGGCCGAGTTTGCGCTCAAACAGCGCCCGGTAGTACCAGGCATCGCCATTTTCGTCGCAGGCCTCTTCCGCCTGCTTCAGTAACAGCAGGCCGTTCGACAGGTCGTCTCTGGCGGGCGAGGCGGAAACCAGTTCCAGCGCCCGGACCACCAGGTCCTTGGACACCGCGCAACCCTGCTGCGCGTGGCCCGCGGCCGCCAGCGCCAATAATGCCGCCCACAGCCTCACTTGCCTTTTCCCTTCTTGGGTGGTGTTTTGGCGGCGGGAGCCTCCGCTGGGACTGACAGTTGCTTGTAGTGCTCCAGGGCGATTTCGATGCGGTTTACCGGCTCGATGAAGTACTTCTCCTGCGGATTGGCTTCGCCTGCCTTGCGGTATTCGATCACGGCCTGCTCGAAATAACGCCTGGCGCTGGCCGGGCTGTCCGCTTTGTAACCCAGCGCTTCGTCTCCTACACCGATGTTATACAGCCGGTAGGCATCGTCGTCCAAGCGAGGGAGCGGCGGCATGGTTTCCAATTCCTCGACGAACTTGGTCCATTGGCCGGCCTCGGCGTTCCGGTTGTTTTGATCGAGCGCGCCGCGCGCCAGCATCACTTCGACCCGTTCGTTGGTATTCACCAGGCGGGCCGCCACACGCTGCGCCGCGCGGTCCACCAGAATCTCGACCACGTCCTCCATGGTGTGCGGTTCGTCTTCGCCCTCTTCATCCTTGTGTCTGGCGCCCGGACGGGGGATTTTGCCGATGATCTTCTTGGTTTCGGAAATCGCACTGCTCACCTGGTCGAACTCGTGGTCGTACTTGACGTCGATATGCTCGGCATCCAGGGACCTGCCGGCGCGCGTGCTGGCCTTGTACGTCACCTCCAGGTGCCCGTCCACTTTCACCCCGGAGGGTTGCTGCTGTCCCTTGCTCTTCCCGGCAAGCAGCGTGTTGTACTCTGGCTTAGCCACCGCGTTGCAGATCAGCACCTTGAGCGAAATCAGCGTATCGGGCCTGTCGGAATTGAGCTCCAGTTGGCTGTCGAAGCGGATGAGGTCGGTTTCGATCATGGACTGCAATTTGTCGGCAGCCAGCTTCTCGCACGGGTCCTGCGGCTTCTCGGCCGAGACTTTGACGTCGAATGCGTTGCCCGGAAGCTCGACCGCGGCGGGCAACTTCCGTTCCAGAACGATGGTCTTCTTCAGCTTCCCGAAGCCTTGGCCGGGCAGCAAAGCCGGGTACCAGACGATCAAGCCGATAAGCAGCAACTTGCGCATTTCCCAGAGCCTCGATCCTGAGAAAATCATATCATGATGGAAGTTCCGGCTACAGCGCTTGAGGGTGACGATCTCTGGTGAGTTGGAGGCGCGGGTGGGAATCGAACCGGCCAATCCGGCGTTTTCAATGTGCCGAGGTATAAGCCAACTCTACGGACGGGACATTAGCTTTGACTGATTTGATCCGTGCCTTCAGGTCGGCGAGCTTCTCCCGGAGATCGAGTAAGGCTGTCCGGCCGGCCATTTGTCGAAGCTCCCTCCGGTGAAGTCTGACTGCGTTCTCGTAAATCCTACTCGATAGCCGATCGAGCCGGCGATCCCAACCGTGTCCGCTTCTCATGCCAAATACCTCCGGAGCGAGTCGCGCTCCCGCCGGACCAAGCTTGGTCCACCGAAAAATGGATGTTCTGAACTTCCGAATGCCGCTCCAATGATCGACGCCATATCGCTCTGTCCACTTACAATTATCCGCGGTTGTTTAGTGAGTTCACAGTCCTGCCCATCCTGGTGGCGTTCCAGTACTTTCGGGCAAATTACACGGCGCCGGGACCATGAACCGTCTGGATGAGTGAGTGGGCGGGAACGGCGGCGAGTTGTGCAATCACGACAAATAGCCGCATCTTGCTGGAATGTCAGCCAACCGCGATTCCCGACGGATGGCGAAAAGGAAGTTGGAGGCGCGGGTCGGAATTGAACCGACGAATAAAGGTTTTGCAGACCTTTGCCTTACCACTTGGCTACCGCGCCCTTCAGGTGAGCCACTACTAGCAAAATAGCGTGTCCGGACCCATGAAGTCAAACGGGGTGTCGAACGGATGGGGGCCAAGACCGCTCCCTGAGAAGCTGTGAAGAACTCGCCCGCAAGCGGGCAATGGGCCAGCTGAAGCATGCCCCACCGTGGTGGGGCATGCTTCAGCTTGCCCGTTTTTCACGGGTTCCGACGTTCGTGGCCCGGTTGAGCGGTCCTTCCGCTGCCATTCCTGGAATCGTTCCAGCTAGAGGTAGATCACCGGCGTGATGTAGAGCGTCGGGAACGGGCTCACCACCAAGCCGCCCACTACCGCCAGGCCGAGGGGCTGATGCGCGTCGGCGCCTTCGCCGCAACCGAGCGCGACCGGCAGCGTGCCGAACACCGCCGGGGGCAGGCCGGAGAGAATCGTGATGGCGTAAATGAAGCTCTCGTACGGTACGCCCAGTACGATATAGATCGCCAGGATCGCCACAATCCGTAGGATCGAGAGGTTCTGGCTGGTACTGCGGCTCCACCTCCATGATGACCGAGTATTGATCCGCCAGAGCGTAGATCACCGATACCTCGCGCGTGCCGTAAGCGCTGTACAGCGCGTCCTGGATCTGCTCCGGCGTGACGCCCAGCGTCTGCGCGCGGTCGCGGTCGATCTCCACCATCACCCGCGGGGCGTTGATCCGCATGCCGGTGTTGCCGGCCACGAACCCCGGGATCTGGCGCATCCTGGCCGCCAGTCGCGGCGCCCAGGTGTGGATCTCGGCGAGGCTGGCGCTTTGCAGCGTGAGCTGATAGACGCTCGCCGAATTCTGGCGGCTGTTGGGGCGCAACTCCTGAAAGTCCTGCGAGCAATCATACATACAATCGATGTATATTGTAAGTATGGATGAGGCGATCCGGTTCGATTGGGACAAAGCCAACACCGAACAGATTGCCCGTCATGGGGTGAAGCCCGAAGAGGCTGAACAGGCTCTCGAAAACGATCCTGTCGACCTGAATTACGAAGTCGTCAAAGCTGAGGACCGCTGGACCTCCATCGGCCATACAGACCGTCTGCGCGTGTTGAAACTCGTTTGGACCCTGCGCGACGACATCGTGCGGTTGGTCACGGCATTGGACGCGTCGAAGAACGAAGCGCGGGAGTATCTGCAAGCGAAAGGAATCGCGTTATGAAGAAGCTGGCAGTTCCCAAGTTCGCCACCGAAGCCGAAGAGGCCAAGTGGTGGGATGAGCACATGGGCGCCGTTGGAGAGAACTTGATTGCCGCCATGAAGAGCGGGACAGCGCATCGGGGCGGCCCGCGGCGCGTGCTGCAGGAGCGCCGCGAGTCGCGAAACATCACCATCCGTATGCCGCTAGCCGACCTCCAGGCCGCCCGGGAAATGGCGCAGGAGAAGGGCCTGCCTTACCAGACGTACATGAAAATGCTGCTGCATCAAGCACTCGAAAAGGAGCGCCGGGCAAGCTGAGAAAGACGGCGCGTGTCGCCATCCTCCGACTCCGGCCGCGTCCTACGTCTGCGGCACCGCATCCGGCGCGGTTGAGCGGTCCTTCCGCAGCCATTCCTGGAATCGCTCCAGGTAGAGGTAGATCACCGGCGTGATGTAGAGCGTCAGGAACTGGCTGACCACCAGGCCGCCCACCACCGCCAGGCCGAGGGGCTGGCGCGCGTCCGCGCCTTCGCCGTAACCGAGCGCGATCGGCAGCGTGCCGAACAGCGCCGCCACCGTAGTCATCATGATCGGCCGGAAGCGCAGC
>JBAWDI010000516.1:0-5363 GCA_049590695.1 Bryobacteraceae bacterium | reverse complement strand
GGCCGGAATGCCGCGCCGGACCGGCGCATCGCCTTCTTCCAGCAGGTGGCGGACCGCGTCGCGACGCTCCCGGGAGTTCGCGCCGTGGGCGCCGTGAATGGGCTGCCTCTGACCGGGCTGGGAGGAGGCTCGACCTTCGCCGTGGATGGGCGCCCGGCCCCGCCGCCCGAGCAGCGGCCGGTGGCGCTGCTGCGATCGGCGACTTCCGCATATTTCCGCACCATGGGGATTCCACTGCTTGCGGGGCGCGCGTTGGCGGACTCCGACACCAGCCAGGCGCCGCCCGTGATCGTGGTGAACCAGACGCTGGCGCGGCGTTTTTGGCCCGCGGGAAATCCCATTGGCGGGCGCCTGGTGGTGGATGCCCTCAACGGGCGCGTGGCCGAGATTGTCGGCGTGGTGGCGGACGTCAAGCCGGAGCGGATCGAAGGCCAGGACTGGCCCACCATCTACAGCCCCTACGCACAAGCGCCCGTCGCAGCCATGACCATGGTGGTGCGGACAGCGGGCCCAAAGGGCACCTCGCCGCTTTCGCTCGCCTCCGCCGTGGAACGCGAAGTGCACCAACTCGACCCGAATCAGCCGGTGGCCGAAATGCGTTCCATGGAAGAGGTGGTGGACCGCGCGATCGCCGGGGCGCGATTCAACACCGCGCTTCTCGCCGTTTTCGCGGAGATCGCTTTTTTGCTGGCGGCCGTGGGAATCTACGGCGTGATCTCCTGCGACGTGAGCGAGCGGACGCACGAGATTGGGATTCGCGTGGCCCTGGGCGCGCAGCCGGCCGACGTGCTCAAGTTGGTAGTAGGCCACGGGGCGCGCCTGGCGGCGTATGGAATCGCGGCAGGTCTGGCGGCGGCTTTCGCGCTCACCCGGCTGATGGCGTCAATGCTCTACGGCGTGAATCCGGCGGACGCTTACACGTTCGCGGCCATCCCGGTATTGTTGGGAGTGGTGGCGCTGGCGGCCAGCTACCTGCCCTCGCGGCGGGCCCTGGCGCTGGACCCCGTGACGGCGCTGCGGCACGAATAGGAAGGATCATGATTACACTTCGCAATGTCGAGAAATTCTATGAAGGCGGCTTCGGCCGGAGCTACGTGCTGCGCCGCATCAACCTGGAAATCAAAGAGGGCGAGTTTGTCACCATCATGGGCCCCTCGGGCGCGGGGAAATCGACGCTCCTGAGCATTCTGGGAATGCTGGACGGCGCCTGGACCGGCGAGTTCGAGTTTGTGGACCACCAGGTGCACCGGATGAAGCCGAGGGAGCGCGCCGAGCTGAACAAGAAGTACATCGGCTTCGTGTTCCAGAGCTACCACCTGATCGACAGCCTGACGGTTTACGAGAACCTGGATATCCCGCTCTCCTATCGGAACGTGAAAAGTTCCGAGCGCGCCGCGGCCGTGTGCGACACGCTCGACCGGTTCCGCATCGTGGGCAAGCGCGACCTGTTTCCGAGCCAGCTTTCGGGCGGCCAGCAGCAGCTTGTGGCGGTGGCGCGGGCGGTGATCGCCAACCCCAAGCTGATCTTGGCGGACGAGCCGACGGGCAATCTGCACTCCAGCCAGGGCAAGGAGATCATGGAGCTTTTCAAGAAGCTCAACGACGAGGGGACCACCATCGTGCAAGTGACTCACTCCGAGGCCAACGCCGCCTATGGACACCGCGTGATCCAGCTCGCCGACGGTTGGATTGTAAGCCCGAAGGGCGATAGAAAGTAGCCCGCGGCGCGAGCCGTGGGGAACGGAATGCTCGTTTGGCACAGCCCCGGACAGGGGCGAAGAGCGCTTATCCCCAAACCTCTCTCACATCGTATTCCAGCCCGTGCTTTCTCAGCAGCGTGAGAAACTCCTCCTGGAAGGACACCTTGCGATGGTGCGCTTCCTGCGACGCGATGTAGCGCCTCACGTCGTCCGACGGGGAGCCGCTCACGGTAAAAGCGCCGTATCCAGCTTGCCGGCCAAAGCCCTTTCGTCCTGGAAACTGCTCGCGCATCCAGCACGAGGAATTGGCTTTCAGCACTCTCAGCATGTCGGCTACGGATGCGGTTGCGGGAATCGACAGCAGCAGGTGGACGTGGTCCGGCGGGCCGTTGATGATCAAAGCCGTGCCTTTGCATTTCCGGACCATGCCGCCCATGTACGGGAAAAGCCGGTTAGCCAAATCGGGCGACAAGTCAGGCGCACGGTCCTTGGTGGAGAAGATGACGTGCACGAGCAGACAAGCGAAGGTGTGCGCCAGAATCTTACGCCCCTGTCCGGGGCTACGGCAATCGCGCGTTCCGTTCCCGACGGCTTGCGCCGTGGGCTATTATCTTTCGCCCTTCGGGCTCAAAACAGAGTGCGCCGTCAGGCTCACAATTCTCACGTGTCTTACCGCTTCGCGCTACAATCCGCCCAGATTTCGCCTGCCCATCCGCTGATCCGCGAATACCGGCGCTCGCTCGCGGCCTTCGCCGGCCGTTCGAGAACCTGCTGGCCGATTCCGCGCGCCTCAGTCGCCCAGGAACTTCCCGAATGGGCGCAGGCCTTTGACGTTGTCACACACCGCTTTGAGCGCCGCCGTCAGCGGAATGGCCAGCAGCAGGCCGGGCGCATCCCACAGAAAGCCGAAGATCATGAGGGAAAACGTGACTACCAGCGGGTTCAGATGCACTCGAGACCCCACCATCGTGGGATACAGCAGATTCAGCGCGACCAGGTGCAGCATCGCCACCGCCACCACCACCGCCACGTACATGGGCACGGTGTTGATCCCCAGCGCCGCGAACAGCGGCGGAATCACGGCCAGCGGCAGACCCACGTAGGGTATCAGGCTCATGAAGCCGCTCAACGGCCCCACCAGCAGGGGGTACGGCAGGCGCATCACCCAGAAAACAAACGAGCTCAGACTGGCCAGCAGCACTCCCAGCAGAAAGTTTCCCACCACGAAGGCGCGCACGATCACCGCGATCCCCTGCATGCTGCGCGCGGCAACCAGCCGGTCTTCCCCGTGGAACAATTGCAGGAAGCTGCGGTTGATGTGGTCGCGCCAGCTCAGCATGAAGTACACCAGGAACGGAATGAAGGAGGCCATCAGCAGGATCTGGTAGAAGGAGCTGAGGTGCGATTGGATGTACTCGCCAACGGCCGTGCGCTCCTCGTGAATGCGCACCTCCGGGATGGCGCCGGGGCCGGTGGCCGGTGGGGGCGCTGGGGCGGTCCCTTTCTTCGCACCCTTTCCCTTCGCCTGCTGCGCGCGCAGCCGCTCCTCCTCCTCCTGCTGGCGTTGCCGGGCGGGAACCAGCATGCGGTAGGTCTGATCCTCCAGGTTCGAAATCCTTTGCTGGACGCCGTCCACAATATCGCCGATGCGCTGGCCGTACTTGGGCAGGTCTACGTACAGGCCGGCGAGCTGCGAGTAGGCGCCCAGCCCGGCCACGTAAAGAAGCAGCAGCGCCACGCTGCATACCACGAAGCTCGCCAGGCTCCGGGGAAGATGGATCCGCATGAGCAGCCCGACGAACGGCTCCAGGATAAACGCGATGGTCACGGCGACGATGGAGGTGATGAAGAGCACGCGCCCAAAGTACAAGATGGCGATGATCACACCCATCGCCACAATCGGCGAAGCCAAGCGCCGCGCTTCGTGCGCGGCCTCGGTCGTGCTGTTGAGAGATTTAACGGTAAGCGCCACGGCGCAAGACGGCCTTGTCTCGAATGTAGCACGCCGCCGTCTATAATGAAACTGATTTGACGCCCGTGCAACTCCGCATCCTGGCCCTGGACCTGGGCAAGAAACGCATCGGACTGGCCATCAGCGATCCCCTCGGCATCACCGCCCAGGGCCTGCCCAACTTGGTGCGCGTCAACAAGCGCACCGACCTCGCCGCCCTGGAGCAACTCGTCCGCCAGCGCGACGTCGGTCTGATCCTGATGGGCAACCCGATCAACATGCGCGGCGATGAGGGCCGGCAATCCGGCTGGGTGCGGGAGTTCTCCCAGGCGCTGGAAAAGCGCACCGGTCTTCCGGTGAAGCTCTGGGACGAGCGTCTCACCAGCGTGGAAGCCGGCCGTGTGCTCCGCTCGAGCGGGATCAGCATCGAAAAACGCGCGGCGGCCGTGGACCGGCTGTCCGCCGTCATCCTCCTGCAAAGCTACCTGGATTCGCTATGAGGCTGGCGCGGACCATAGGCACGCTCCTGCTGCTCGCGATTCTCGCCGGCGGCTTCCTGACCTTCCGCCTGATCCGCCCCTACCAGGGATTCCAGGGCGAAACCTTCGTCGATATTCCGCGCGGCGCTTCCACCGCGACCATGGCCGGCATGTTGGCCCGGGCCGGCGTGGTGCGCAGCCGCTGGGACTTCCTGCTGGCGCGCCTGGTAAAGCGCGGACGCGTGTTGCAGGCGGGCGAATACCGCTTCGACCACCCGGCCTCGCCCGTCGAAGTGCTCGGCCGCATCGCGCGCGGCGACATTTTCTATTACGCGCTGGTGATACCCGAAGGCCAGAACATGTTCGATATCGCCGCCGCCGTCGAGGATCTCGGCCTTTTCAAAGCCAGCCGGTTCCTGGCCGCGGCGCGCAACCCGGCGCTCATCCGCGACCTGGACCCGCTGGCTCCCAGTCTCGAAGGCTACCTCTTTCCCGACACCTACAAGCTCAGCCGCCACACTACGCCGGAGGGCTTGTGCCGTCTGATGACCGCGAAGTTCCGCGCGGAGTGGGGCAGCCTGCACCGCAACACTGGCGTACACAACACGGTGACGCTGGCTTCGCTGGTGGAGAAGGAAAGCAAACTGGCGGAGGAGCGCCCCAAAATCGCCGCCGTCTTCGAAAACCGGCTGCGCATCGGGATGAAGCTCGATTGCGACTCCACCACCATCTACGCCGCGCTGCTGGATGGCCGCTATCGCGGAGTGATCCACAGGTCCGACCTGGATAGCAACCAGGCCTACAACACCTATCGCCACGCCGGCCTGCCGCCGGGGCCGATCGCCAACCCCAGCCTCGCATCCATTCGCGCGGTGGACGCCCCCGAGCATACCGACGCCCTCTATTTCGTGCTGCGGCCCGGCGACTCGGGCGCGCACGAGTTCTCCAGCAACATCGCGGCGCACCAAGCCGCGGCCGCCAGGTTTCGCCGTGCCAGCAAGAGAAAGAGGTAAATCCGTCAAGCGGCAGTTGAGCGAGTATCTCGGCGCGGAGCCGCCGCCCGCCATCACCGAAGCCCTGTGGAAGGATCTGCTCGAACGGTTCGCGCCCGTCTCCGAGAGCTACCTGCGCGAGTTGCTGCGCGCGACGGGCCTTCCTTTCGAGCAGCCTTACGCCGGCATTCGCCAGCACACTTTCGAAGAGCTCGAGCAATCGCTCCGCGAGATGCTGCAC
>JBAWDI010000515.1:0-12629 GCA_049590695.1 Bryobacteraceae bacterium | reverse complement strand
GGCGTATTCGTTGACATTGGCGATTTCCAGATACACGTGTTTTCCGGCGGGCACCGTGGGAGCCGTGAACTGCTTGTGATATATGGCCGGCCCGACGAAGGATTGCGTGCCCAAGTCCTCCCACGATTTCAGAGGCGTGGTTAGATGTTTGCCGTTCAGGTCCAACGTCCAGTCTCCGTCCAGTTCCGCCAGTGTAGTGCCCGACACCAAAGACGGCTCCGAATCGCGCGCCTCGGCAGGAAGCGGCCCGACTACGACGACTTTCGCTTCGTAGGGTTCGAGGACCAGCGGAAAGCGCACGGAATCGTCCTCGGCAGTGGCGCCGGACATGGCACGGATCCGTTCCGAGCCCAAGTCCCACACCTGCGCCTGGCCGCGGCCGGCAATAGTTGCCATGCGCGATTCCTCCTTGTTGCTCTCATTGAAGAAGAAGTACATCTCCCCGTCGCGCCAGCTTCGGTGATTGTACGTCAGCCGCGGCCACGGGCTGTCCAGCTTCACATCCGGCTTGGGAAGCGCCCCGATGACGCGCGGCGTGATGTCGCCCGAGGGCTCGATCAGCGTCGCGAAGCTCAGGTCGGACGTGCCCTTCGCATCCAAGAACGTCTTGTCCACCACCAGCGTGGGAGTCTTCCCCACGAAAATCAGCTTGCCGCCCGCTTTGACGAACGCCTGAAAACGCTCCAGGCCGGTCTTCGTGATCACCAGCGAGGACGGAACCACGATGGCCCGGTACACCTGCCCGCTGAGGTTCTTGAAACCGCCGTCGGCTATGGTCGCCACCGAGCTCAACGATTGCTCGTCGAAGTAATCCCAATCCACTTGGTGCTCCAGTAACTGCCAGCCGAGCTTGGTGGTGCTGCGGTCGGCCTCTTCGTCGCCCATCCACATGCTGTTGGCGGGATGGTACAGACCCACCTGCGCCGCCGGGCGTCCGATGGCCATCAAATAACCGGCCCGGTTGGTGTACCACGCCAGCATGGGCGCCTGCGGCGGCGCGTTGACTTGACCGGCCTTGGATGCGCCCGGCTGATAACTCATGCCGTCGCGCACCAGCGGCAGGCGGAGCTGCATGGCGTTTACCCCCCTCACCAGTTGAAAATCCAACTGGAACTTGCCGTCGATGCCCAGACCTCCGCCTTCCTCGGCCCAGACCTGCGTCCGGCCGAACAGGTGTGCGGCCGAGGAGGCCAGCTTCGGAAAATTGTTGTTCACGTCCCACTTGCCGTCCGGGATGTGCACCGTGAGCGGCAGTAACTGGCTCAGGTTATCGATGCCAGGCACCTGCACGTGCCGCTCGTCGCGGAAATAGTCGCCCTCGGTACGAGTCAGATGCATCATGACCTCTTCGCCCACCAGGTGCACCAGGTATTCGATGTTGTTCTTGGCGCACCAGTCGGCCTGGACGCCGAAGAAGCTGTCGCGGAAGATCCCGCTCCACACGTCGTAGTAGTCGGCTTTGACGCGTCGCGCCTCTTCGGTCGGCGTGCTGGCGAAGAACAGGGGCAGGTAGGGCTGGAGGTCGTAGCCTTTCTGCTTGCGAAACTCATCGAGCAGCTTGGGAGTCCAGGGTATGGCGCTGGCATAGTCCGGTTCATCGCCGAAGAAACCCAAAACGGTGGAGCCGAAGTCCGCGCCGAAAAGCCGCTTGTAGACCTCGTGGGTGGTCGACATGAAGGCGCGGGTGGCGTCCGGATCCAGGTAATCGATCATGGGATACAGCGCATCCTTGCTGTAGGTGCCGTCTGCCCGATTGATGTAGCGGGTGGGGGAACTGCGGTAGACATGGCGCACGAACACCACGTCCCAGAGCCAATTCGGGGTATACGGATCCGAGCCTGTATTGGGCGCCGTCCATGTGAGGTGGCCGTCCTTGGGCATGGGGAGCACCGTGGTGGTGTGGTCCTTGCCATTCTCGATGTACATTCCCAGGGTGTCCGGCGGGAGCGGCATGGAGATGGTCTGGCCGGCGGTGAGCGAGACGCGCATGTCGGCCACGATCCCCTGCATGGCGAGCCGCGGAAATTTCTCTTTGATGAGGCCTCCGGCAAAGCCGCTCGGGTAGGTGCCTTCGTCGGCGATCCAAACCTTCATGCCGCGCTTGCGGGCCTCCTCGACGGCGAACTTGATGAGGTCGAAATACTCCGGCGAGAGATACTTGGGGGTCATCCCGCGCGCGGGGCCGAAGTTGACGATGTAAACGCCGTTGGCGTAAAGCGAATCGAACTCCTGGACAATTCTTTCCTTTGTCAATTCGCCGCCCCAGATGGCCCAGTGAATCGCCCCGTATTCGCGCGGCGGAAATCTGAAGTTGGCGGCTGCTTCGCGGACGGTCGGCGCCGTCATCTGTTGCCAGGGCCGTTGCGCCATCGCCGCCAACGAAACCAGCAAGAGGATGCCGAACCTGAAGGGAGTTCTCATGGTATGGTCCATATGGAGATATCATTATCTCTTATCGGCGGCGCTCGGACCACCGGGGCCGTAGCGAGCCGGTTGTAGAAGCCGGAAAGGGGGTTTCCATGCTGAAGCGGAATCGGCGGGAATTTCTCAGCATTGGTGGGGCGGGCCTGGCATCCGCCCGCCTCATCGGCACGGGACTGGCGGCGGGTAGTTTCCTGCCGGAGGCCGTGGCCGCTCTCAAGGACGAGCGGCAATCGGTTACGATTCCGACGCATGAGTTCTTCGGCGACATCGAAGAGCGCATCGATCTGCCCGCTTCCTGGGAGGTCAACGTCATGAAGATGGCGGGCCACGACGCCGCGCCCCTGAGCCAGGACGAGATGCGGCGCCGCATCCGAAGCCCCATCGGCACGCCCCCCTTGCGCGAGCTGGCCGCCGGCAAGAAGCGGGTGGTGATCACCTTCGACGACCTCGAGCGGCCCACTCCCGCTCACGAGATTGCGCCCCTGGTGCTCGATGAGCTCAAGGCCGCCGGCCTCGCCGACGACAACATCCTCTTCCTGGCGGCCCTGGGCACGCATCGCGCTCTGCCGTCCGACGAGGTGGTCCGCAAGCTCGGCAAAGACATCGAACAACGATACGCCTGGATCAACCACAACTGTTGGGAGAACCTCAAGGAGATTGGGGAGACCAGCCGCAAGAACCGCATCAAAATCAACCAGAACTACGCGGCCGCCGATTTGCGGATCACCCTCAACGGCATCAAGGTCCACCAGAGGGCCGGCTATGGCGGCGGCGCCAAGTCCCTCTTGCCCGGCGTGGCATCTATCGATACAGTCAAGTACAACCATGAAACCATCGGCGGCGGGAGCCGCGACAACGCGCTGAAGGTGTTCCACAACGACGTCCGCTTGGACATGGAGGAAGCCGCGCGCCTGGCGCGCATAGACTTTTCCGTTCAGGTGGTCTACAACCGCCGGCGGCGAACCTGCGCGCTCTTCGCCGGCGACATCAACCAGGCGCACCACGCCGCCTGCCGCATGGCCAACCTGCATTACCGGACGCCTACCTTCAAGAACGCCGACATCGTCATCGCCAACAACTATCCCCAGAACATCCAGAGCGAAAAGGGGCTGGATTGGGTCAACCGCAGCCTGCGGGATGGCGGCACCGCCGTGCTGATTATTCAGAACCCGCATGTCATGACCAGTTGGAACTACTGGAATGAGAGCGTGGCTTACCGCAACGGCCGTACTTACTGGGATGTTCTCGAAGCGCGCAAACCCAGGCCCAATTCGGCCGTGATCGTGTACTCGCAATACCTGGACGAACGCTCGATGAGGTATCCCCAGTTCCCGGCGGGCGCCATCCCGGCACGGACCTGGGAAGAGGTCGTCGCCCAACTGCGCGTCCGCCATACAGGCGACGCCCGCGTGGCCGTCTATCCGTACTGTGCCATCCAGCACGTCGAAGCCGGTCTCGACGAAACCACCGGGCAGACGAACGGATAGACCCCTCTCCCGCTAAGGGATTTGGAATCTTCAGCGGCCCCGGCCCGCCAGCGCCGATAGTACCTCTCCAGCCCGCGGGTATGGTTCCCAGTTAACCTTCGGCAACTTGTTACAGGGCTGTCGGCCTTGTTATCCACAGATGAGGAGAGACCTCTCGGTAGCGGGGCTTCTCCACGGGCGCCATGATTCTGCTGGCGAGTGCGGGGTAAGAGGTTGGAGGCCTGTGCCATGACGCAGTTTGAGGCTGGGACCGGACAGAAGAGCGTATGCCGGCCCCGAGCCTTTCGCTTGAGGGGTGCGGAGCCGCTGGAATTCACGCTGCTGGCGATGATTATGGTCCTTCTGGATACGTTGCAGCGCGCCGTCCGGATCGGCGTACGCAGCGGGACCGGCAGCTCCGGTCCGGCGGCGGGTTCCACCAGCGCGGCTACCGATGTTTCCACCAGCTCCACCGGGGACCAATCGGGACTATCATGCGAGTCTCGGTGCGGAGTTGTTCCCTGGTCCCATTGCCGCCGCGAATCTCCAACTGGAAAACCGCGGCGGACAACAATCGGGATATGAGCTAGCGGGGGTGAAAAGTGTCCGATCTCTTAACCATCCGTACGCCAGCGCACGCGGCCGGAGCCGGCGCGGCAGCCGATTCCCGTCAAGAACTCGAAACTGCCGCCAATCTCAAGGAGGCCTTGCTCGCCGTTGCCGGGGGAGCCACCCATCCGAGCCGTGAAAAGAACAGGCCTCGTTTGCGCAAGCTCAGGCAGCGGGGGTCGGAAATGCTGGAGTTCACGCTGGCGTTCCTCCCGGTCTTGGGGTTTCTGTTCCTCATCCTGAATATCGCATGGGCGGTGTACTCGCGGGCCACGTTGCAGTACGCTGTCGCGCAGGGTGTGCGCTATGCCGTTACCAGCCAGACCATGAGTGGTATGGGACAGAGAGCCTCCATACAGAAAGTGGTTCAGAGCCACGCCTTCGGAGCGCTGCAAGCCACCGCTGGCGCCGCGACCGGCGTCAACGGCTGGAACAATATCTATGTGGATTGGTATCTTGTCAATGCGGACGGCTCGCTGACGAATGAAGATGGTGTGGTTGGCGGCAACGGGATGCAGGTGAATGGGCAGCTCCCGCTGGTCGAGGTTTCCGTGCAATCCATCTCGCCGAACAATTTCGTGCCCACTGTCGCGATGCCGGGGCTGAGCTCACTCAATAAGATCGCGATGACAGCCACATCCTGGGACCGAATGGAAGCGCCTCCGATATCCTCGGGAGGTTACGTGATACCGCCGCAGTAGGGGAAACGCGATGCGCACTCGAAAACCACTAAATCGGGGCGGAGCCATGGTGGAATTCTGTCTGCTGGTTCCGGTCATTGTTCCGCTGATACTCGGCACGATGTGGATTGGCTCCACCATGGTTCGGGGACAACAGGTTACGCAAATGGCGCGAGATTTGGCGAGCATGTACAGCCGCGGGGTCAATTTCTCAAGCACCGGCGGTTCTACCTCGAGCGCGATTCTCACCAACATAACTCAGCAGCTCGGTGCACTCACCGCTTCGGGAACTGGAGTTGTCGTCTTCTCGACCCTTACCTACGTGGGAAACAGCGTCTGCGCTTCGGCCGGCTCCACCTACGGCAGTTTATCTCCGCTGTCGCACACTGCGAAATGCACGAACTACGGGAAATTTGTATTCACACAACAGTACACGCAGGGCAATACAAACCTGCGAACCAGCAATTTTGGCTCGGCGCCCGCCGCGGATATGGACTCTAATTTCAACATTGCCCTAACCACTTACGTAACCGACGCCAAAGACGTGTCCACCTTCAACCTGCTGCCGGCGCCGCAGGAGAATGGCACGGACGGTTACCAATCCGGCCAACCGGTATATGTGGTGGAGGTTATGTTCGCGGGCTCGGGGCAAGCGGGATACACACAGGGAAGCAACTATGCATATGCCGTATTCTAATCCTCCCGATACCAGACCGCGACCGGCCTCCGATCCGCCGAGGCGGAGGCGGAAGGCCGGCAGCGTCATGATCATGTTTACCATGATCATGCCGTCCCTGTTGATTCCGTTGGTAGGACTCGGCATCGATGCGACGATGTTGTACAGCGTGAAGGCGAAGCTGCAAGCGGCCGTGGACGGGGCCGCCCTGGCCGCCGCCGAATCCCTGAGCGCCGGGCTGACTCTAGCCGCGCAATCGTCGGCGGCGACTTTGGCGGCGGACGAATTCATCAGAGCCAATTTCGTCACTGGCGCTACAGTCGGGGGCGGCGGTTACTGGGGAGCATACAATCTAAACGACAGCAATTGTTCGGGGTCGACCTCGACCACCGCGGGACAGCCGGCCGGCACGGGAACGCAAATCACATATACCAACTCCGGCAATTGTGTTGTGATCTACCAGGACGACACGAACAAGCAGCGAACTGTGTCGATCGCAGCCAGCGTGCAAGTTCCTCTGATATTCATGCGAATACTTGGTTTTTCCAGCGGAGCGGTAACAGCCACAGCCACGGCTGCCCGCAGAGATGTGGTGATGGTTCTGGTGCTCGACCGGTCCGGCTCCATGGGGGCCGAGTTGTCAGCCGTACAGACTGGCGCAACATACTTCGTTAACCAATTCGCAGCGGGTCGCGACAAGCTTGGTCTTGTGCTGATTTCGGGAGGCTCCTACGTCGCATATCCGCCGGCGGATTGGGGCAAAAATCCCCCGACCGGCGCGACCGGCCCGGATGTCAACTTCAAGGGCTCGACGGAAACTCCCAACATGCTCACTACCATCTCCAACATGGTGTCGGGCAGCAACACTGGCACGGCCGAAGGGCTGATGCTGGCCTGGAAGGAGTTGCAGGCGGCAAATGAACCCGGAGCTCTCAATATCATCGTGCTATGGACGGATGGCGCACCCAACGGTATTACAGCCGACTTCAACAACAGTTCCACCAGCTCCCTCAAATCCGGAAGTGGGTGCACTTACACCAACGATGGAACCAACGGAGTCTATCCAAACGCAGTTGCGGCCCACTCCATGCTGGGCTGGATGGCGCAGTGGGGCAGCTATGCCTATAACAGCAACGCCACCAATGGAATTCGCGAACGGCCGCAAACCAGTACCAGTGGAATGTCCGTGACCTCGTGGGCGGAGTTGGTTCCCCCCGGCACGGCCGCGGCCGGTTCTAACGAAATCCTCCTGAGTAACACCTCTGGCGCGGGCAGCGGTTGCAATTGGGGAAGCGGAACCGCGGTTGCAAGCGTCGTCAACATACCCAGTGTGGACTACTATGGAAATTCGACCCAAGGGTCGAGCGTTGCGCCCTACACGCAGAGCGACTACAAACAGTCCATGATCTGGACTACCACGACCGCTAACTGCCAAAAAGGCGCGGGGGGCACGGGCGGAGTCCCCCTGACCCTCACTGGGACCCTCTCCGGGGGACTACCGGCGTCCGGCAACGCCTGCCAGGTCGGACTGGCCTCCTGGAATGCCGCGGATATGGCAGCCAGGCAAATTCATGGCGATACTACTCTCACGCCGATAATCTATACCATGGGTTACGCAGGCAGCGTCTCGGGCCCCGGAGGCGTAGACGCGGCGCTTCTGGAACGCATGGCGAACTGCGCCCCAGGCATGCCGTGTGGGCCGGGGGGGGCCAACGCAACTGATACCGTGTATAATTCCAGTATTCCATCGGGAATGTACTTACAGGTTCAGACCGTGGATGACGTTACTCCAGCGTTTGAAACTCTTCTCTCGGAGATTCTGCGACTATCGATGTAGCCGGCCTGGAGGGGCGGTCCCGGCCTGCCGCCGGCACCGCCGGACTGGCACGGGCATTCCAAGCCGTGGCCGCGTCGATCGTGCGCCTGGCGCAATGATCCCGCGCGCGCTCGGCGCTACAGTTCTGTCCGGGACCAGTGGCATAATAAGGCTCTAGGTCCCGAATGGCCAACCTGAAAACGCAGGGCCTCAAGCCCGGCCTGCTTCGGCAGCTCGGCTTCTTCAGCGCGACCGCGCTGGTGATCTCCAACATGGTGGGGACGGGCATCTTCGCCACCACCGGTTTCATGGCGGGCCAACTGGGCAGCGCCAGCATGATTCTGGCTTGCTGGGGCGCCGGCGCCCTGTTCGCGTTCGCGGGCGCGCTGAGCTACTCCGAGCTGGGTATTAATTTCCCCAGCTCCGGCGGAGAGTATGTCTACCTGACCCACGCCTTTGGCCCGGAGTGGGGCTTCATGACCGGGTGGGTCTCCTTCTTCGCGGGCTTTTCGGCGCCCATCGCGGCCGCGGCACTGGCGTTCTCCGACTACCTGGGATACTTCTTCCCCAGCCTGAGACAGGCGAACGCGACGCTGGTAATCGGCTCGGGCGCGTTTTCGCTGCGCCTGGGCGGGGGCCAACTGGCGGCCTGCGGGCTGATCGCCGCCTTCACCATCCTGAACTGCTTCGGCGTGGGCCGCGCCGCCATCGTGCAGAACGTGCTCACGTCCACCAAGCTGTTGGTGATCGCCGCCTTTGTGCTGCTGGGGTTCGCCGCCGGCAGCGGGAGCTGGAGCCACTTTTCCGAGCACGCCGTACGCACCTCGACGGTGAGCCTGCCGGCGCAGTTCATCGTCAGCCTGTTGTGGGTGATGTTCGGCTACAGCGGATGGAACGCCGCCACCTACGTGGCGGAGGAAGTGCGCCGGCCGGAGCGGACGCTGCCCGCGGCGCTGGCCGCCGGGACCGCCATCGTAGCGGTGCTCTACCTGGGGCTGAACATGGTTTTTATTTATGCCACCCCGCTGGAAAGCATGAAAGGCGTGATTGCCATCGGCGCGCTTTCCGCCTCCAACCTGTTCGGCGCCGGAATCGCGGGCACCTTTGCCGCGCTGATGGCGCTGGCCATCGTCTCCACCGTGAACGCCATGGTGACCATCGGTCCGCGCGTCTACTACGCCATGGCCAAGAACAAGGCGTTTTTCAGCGCCGCGGCGTCGGTGGACCCGCGCTGGCACACGCCCGTCAACGCCATCCTGAGCCAGGGCCTGTGCGCCATGATCCTGACGCTCACGCCGTTTCCCCAACTGGTGATTTTCATCGGATTCAGCCTGACGCTGTTCACGGTGTTGTCGGTGGCTTCGCTGTTTGTGTTCCGGCGCGGGCGTCCGGAGTGGCAGCGGCTGCGCGCGCTCCAGTTTGCCTGGCCGCTGATTCCGGCCTCCTATATCCTGGTGGGTGTGTGCATGATGGTCTACGGCGTGATCTGGCAGCCGGTGGCGTCGCTGGCCGCCCTGGCCATCGTCGGCGCGGGCGCGTTGGTGTACCATTTCGGGCTTCGCGCGCGGCGGCCGTGATAAGCTCTCAGCTATCGGCTTTCAGCCAAACCCCCGCGCCTGGTGCTGTTCTTTTAGCTGAAAGCTGATAGCTGAAAGCTCCCTAACGTGCCCCGTCTCTCCACACCAACGCGAGTTCGACCAACGCGCGTTCGCTACTGGGTGATTGTCTTCGCCGTGGCGCTGGCGGTGATTACCTACGTCGACCGCGTCTCCATCTCGTTTGCCGCGCCTTCCATTCAGAAAGATCTCGGGCTCACCAGCGTGCAAATGGGATGGGCCTTTTGGGCCTTCGGATGGTGTTATGCGCTGTTCGAGATCCCCGGCGGCTACCTGGGCGACTGGATGGGGCCGCGCAAGGTCCTCATCCGCATCGTGCTGTGGTGGTCGTTCTTCACCGCCGCCACGGGATGGGCCTGGAGCTTCGTTTCGCTCGCCGCCACGCGTGCCCTGTTCGGCATGGGTGAGGCGGGCTGCTTTCCGAATTTGACGAAAACCTTCACCACCTGGCTGCCCGAAAGAGAGAGAGTGCGCGCCCAGGGCATCATGTGGCTCAGCGCGCGGTGGGGCGGCGCATTCACCCCGCCGCTGGTGGCGCTGGTCATGCGGCTGGTGGGATGGCGCCACGCGTTCGAAGTTTTTGGCGGTCTCGGAGTGGCCTGGGCCATCGTGTTTTATGCTTGGTACGTCAACGACCCGTTGCAGAACCCCAAGCTCAACGCGGCCGAACGCGACCTGCTGCGGGAAAGTTCCAAGCTGGCCTCCGGCCATGGCGACGTGCCCTGGCGCGGGTTTCTGCGCTCGCGGCAGGTGTGGATGATCTGCTGGCAGTATTTCTGCCTCTCCTACGGCTGGTATTTCTACATCACGTGGCTACCCACCTATTTGAGACAGGCCCGGCACATGGAAATTACATCCACCGCCTTGCTCAGCGTGCTCCCCCTGCTTTTCGGGGGGCTGGGCAACCCGGCCGGCGTGGTGGCGGGGGCATGGCTGCTGCGGAAAACGGGCGACATGGCCAAGGCGCGGCGCATCATGGCATACCTCGGTTTTGCCGGCGCCAGCGGATTCCTGGCTTTCTCCACCACCGTTCACAACCCGCTGCTGGCCATGCTGTCGGTCGGCATGGCCAGCTTCTCCAACGATTTGGTGATGCCCGGAGCGTGGGCCGCGGTCATGGACATCGGCGGCAAGTATGCCGGCTCGCTCGCCGGCGCGATGAACATGTGGGGCAACATGGGCGGCGCCATATCTCCGCTGGCCATCGGCTACATCCTGAGGTGGAGCGGCAACAATTGGAACCTCACGTTTTACGTGTCGGCCGCGGTTTACCTGATGGGCATCGTATGCTGGTGGTTTCTGGACCCGGTGACGCCGCTGGAGGGCTCCGCGACGTAGCGCCGGCGCCACGGTTGGCCCTGGCCGTGCAAGAATCCCGGCTGTGACCCGCGTGAGCCCCGGATGTGCTGGCGATACCTGGGTCTTCCCGGGTGGCGGCGTGCGAATTACTCACGGGGTGTGGCGGCCCGGCATCACTGGCGAAAGGGAAAACGGCGGCGGCGGCGCTTGCTATAATCGATACTTGCAGTCCGCAGCATTACACATCCATTGACATTGCGCATGAAGTGCATCTCGGTAATTATCCTTTGCGCGGCGGCCATGAGCGCCGCCGACTTCACGAACGGGCAGGCCGCAAGGCTGGTGATCGGGCAGACCACCTTTACCAGCGAGGATCCTAATTCTAGCGACACGGTGGTCGGCGGAATCAGCGGCCTGGCGTATGCCGCCGACACTCTGTTCGTGGCGGACTCCAACCAGATTGGCGCCGCCCCGTCGAACAACCGCGTGCTCCTTTTTGGGAGCCTCTCCAGTCAACTGCCCAACCCCACCGCCAAGCTGCCGTTTGATCGCAAGTGCCCGGTCTGCGTGGGCCAGGCCACCGTGGTGCTGGGGCAACCGGATTTCACCACGACTACCGAGAACCTCGCCGCCTCGCAGAACAACCTGCGTGAGCCCACGGCCGTGGCTTCCGACGGCGTTCACTTGGTGGTGGCCGATACCAACCATAACCGCGTCCTGATCTGGAACCGGATCCCGACCACCAATAACGCTCCCGCCGATGTGGTGGTGGGGCAGCCCGATTTCGTCAGCTCGGGCCTGCCGTCGGGAAACACTCCCACCGCGAAATCCATGCGCGGGCCGCAGGGGGTGTGGATTCAGAATGGAAAGCTGTACGTGGCGGACACGCAGAACAACCGCGTCCTGATCTACAACCAGATCCCCGCCTCCAACGGAGCGGCGGCCGACGTGGTTCTGGGAGAGCCGGATTTCACCACCGCCATCCAGCCGAACCTGGCCGCGCAGACAACCTCCGCCACGGCTAGCAACCTGCTCAACCCGGTGGCGGTCTCCTCCGACGGCACCCATCTGTTCGTGACCGACCTGGGCTACAGCCGCATCCTCATCTGGAATAGTATCCCCACCACCAATGCCGCGCCCGCGGACGTCGAGATCGGCCAGCCGGACATGGTCAGCTCGGTGGCCAATAACTCGTACAGCGGGACGGCAGCCACTTCCACCAGCGATACCACCGACAAAGAGACGCCCGTCTTGTGCACCGTCTCCAACGGCATTGACGGCAACAGCAACCCGACCTACCCCGCATTCTGCAACTCCACCGTGAGCTTCCCGCGCTTCACGCTGCCCGTCGGCAATCGGTTGTTCGTCGCCGATGGCGGCAACGACCGCCTGATGGTGTTCAACCACATTCCCACCCAGAACGCTCAGCCGGCCGACTACATCATTGGCCACCTCGGCGGTACGGTGACCCAGGCGCCGGACAGCACGGATTCGCTCCAGACTCCCATGTCGATGGCCTGGGACGGGACCAACCTGTACGTCAGCGACACCTACAACGACCGCATCACGGTCTATTCCGTGGGCGCGAACACGATTCCCTACCAGGGTGTGGTCAACGCGGCCAGCCTGGCTATTTTTGCCAGCGGAAGCATAACCATCAGCGGGACGATCCAGACGGGCGACGTGGTCACCATCAACATCGGCGGCACGGCCAGTACCGACTCCTCGGGCAACCCGACCACCATAGGCGGCGTAAATTACACGTACACGGTGAAGTCCACCGACTCGTTCACCGACACGATCAATGGCGAGGTGGTCAACGACGTAATCGCCGGCCTGGTTGCCGCTATCAACAGTTCCAACAACGGCCAGGGCGATCCCAGCGTGCTGGCCAGTGCGGATACCCCCGACGGGGAGGTGCTTTTGACCGCCCGGACGTCGGGACCGAACGGGAACAATATCACCTATTTCGCCTCGGTTGCGCCTTCTCCCGCCAACAGCGCCGCCAACGTCGCCGCGGCGACAGCGGGCTCGGCCCTGACC
>JBAWDI010000514.1:0-12421 GCA_049590695.1 Bryobacteraceae bacterium | reverse complement strand
ATTCGGTGACAGGCAACGAAACTCAGTATGGGAGTTTCGTTGCCTGTCACCGAATTGCGTCACCGAATTGCGGCTATACTCGAATCCGGAAGGAGTCGGTCCGTGAGCAGTCCTGTTCGGCGTTCTGCTTTCCTGTTGGCCTCGATGGCCGCTGTTGCATTTGCGCAACTTTCAGGCGGAGAGCGGCCGGAGCCCATCATCTCCCCCGAAATCGGCCCCGATCATCGGGCTACTTTCCGGATCAGGGCGCCGAAAGCCTCCGTGGTATTGGTTTCGGCAAGCCTGGGGACGCTGAACCCCAAGCCAGCGGGCGCGGTCGAAGATCAACCCGGCATGTGGAGCGTGCCCATGCACAAGGATTCGACCGGTCTTTGGACCGTCTCCATCGGTCCGCTCGAGCCGGACGTTTACCGTTACGTGTTCTTCGTGGATGGGGTTCGCGGCATCGATCAATCCAACCCCAACGTGCGGCCCGGCGGCGCCGTCCACTGGAGCTATTTCGAGATCCCCGGCAATCCGCCGCGCTTCGATGAATTGCAGGACGTCCCTCACGGCTCCGTCCAATACCGGACGTACCGCTCCTCCCAGTCGAAGACCTTCCGCAACGTGGCGATATACGTTCCACCCGATTACGACCGGTATCCCCGCCGCAAGTTTCCGGTCCTGTATCTCCTGCACGGCGGCGGCGATTCCGAGGAAGGCTGGGTTCGTCTCGGCCGGGTCCCCGCCATCGAGGAGAACCTGCTGGCCCGGCACAAGACCGTGCCGATGCTGGTCGCGATGCCGTACGGGGACACGCCGGGCGACGCCACCACCTTGGACTCAATCGAGGCGTTCGGCAGGGAATTGTTCGGCGATGTGTTCCCAATCGTCGAAAAGAACTACCGGGTCGAAGCCAGTCGCGAAAGCCGGGCCATTGCAGGATTCTCCATGGGTGGCGGCCAGGCGTTCACGTTGGGGTTGCGGAATATGAGCAAGTTCGCCTGGGTGGGTGAATTCAGCTCGGGCACCTTCGGCCTGCAAGGGTTCGACCTGGAAAAGCAGGTGCCGGGATTCCTCCGGAATCCCGCCGCCATAAACCAGCGGTTGAAGCTTCTCTTCCTCGGGTGCGGTACCGATGACCCGCGCTACCAGGCACAAACCCGGCTGGCTGCCCTCCTGGAGAAGAACAAGATCCGCCATGAATTCCATGACACTCCCGGCGAACACGAATGGAGGGTCTGGCGTCATCTTCTGGCGGAGTTCATGCCCGAGCTTTTTCGCGGCACGCGGTAGCTTTTGCAGCCGGTATCGCGTCACAATCTACCTATGCGACTATTCACGCTCTGCCTTCCGCTTGTTCTTGCGGTGGCACAACCGTCCTTCGACCCTCACTCTCTCGATTCTCACTTCGAGAATGACCAGGTGATTCTCAATGCGCCGCACCCCGGAATCAATATTCCCGGCGCCGCCACCGGCAAAAATTGGCACAACCACCCGCTCAATCGCGTGATGGTCTACATACATAACGGCGGGGAGAAGCTCACTTACCTGGATGGCAGCGTGGCCGACCTGAAGTGGCAGGCGGGCACCGTCAGATGGAGCCCCGCCGAAGGGTATCACTACTCCGAACTCCCGCCCGAGCTCGATCCGCGAGTCTGGAAAACCCCGGCATTCACCACGCCCATGATCGTCGATATCGGAATCAAGAAGCCGGGATATCCCGGCAAGGTGGCGGGTACCGCACTCGACCCCTTGCGGGTCGCGCCCAAAGACTTCACGCTGGTACTCGAGAACAGCCAGGTTCGGGTTCTCCGCTTGAAACTGGGTCCACGCCAGAGCGTGCCGATGCACGAGTACACCCTCAACCACCTGGTGGTTTACATCACGGATCAGAACGTGCGCGAGACCTCGCCCGAGGGAAAGGCCGAAGTCACTCGCCATCGGGACGGAAGTGTCACTTGGAGCGGACCCTCCAAACAGAAGCTGGACAACCTGAGTGACAAGCCGCTCGAAACGGTGATCGTGGAACTGAAGAGTATTTACTGATGCGGGGCCGGCGGCGTCCCGTATAATATCCCCATGCGACTCCCTTTATGGCAGGCAGCGTTCACGCTGTGCCTTCTACTTGTCGTTGCGGGGGCTCAACTGGCCGCCCAAACAACCAAACCGGACTTCGAAAACGACCAGGTGGTTGTCAATCCACCGCAGCACCCGCCGTGGCCCGGCACCGGCGACTCCGGTACAGACATTATCAAGTCCTGTGCGACCTTGCCGCCGGCAGACCGGAAAATATGCGCCGAGGACCACCCCTGGCACAACCACGCTCTGAATCGCGTGGTGCTCCGCTACTATCCCGGCAGCGAAGATCTCTTCTACCTGGACGGCTCCGTGGAGCACCTGAAGTGGCAGGCGGGCGCGGTCGAATGGAGCCCCGCCAGCGGGTTCCACTACGGGGCGAACGGGGTATGGAATCGCCCTGCGGGAGTGGCCTCTGGCCCGGTTGGCATGTATCTCGCAATCAAGAAGCCGGGATATCCCGGCAAGGTGGTGGGTACCGCTCTCGACCCCTTGAAGGTCGCGCCCAGAGACTTCACGTTGGTACTCGAGAACAGCCAGGTTCGGGTTCTCCGCTTGAAACTGGGTCCGCGGCAGAGCGCGCCGATGCACGAGTACACCCTCGGACATTTGGTCGTTTGCTTCACGGATCAGAACGTGCGCGTGACCTCGTCCGAGGGAAAGGCCGAGGTAGCGCAGCACAAGGTGGGGGATTTCAATTGGAGCGGACCCTCCCAACAGAAGGTGGACAACCTGAGTGACCAGCCGCTCGAAACCGTGATCGTGGAACTGAAGACTATCTACTGATCCAGGGCGCCTTGGCCGCCGCAAAGCTCACTCGCAGCGCAGGGCGACAACAGCATCGACCGCCGCCGCCCGCCGCGCGGGGATGTAACACGCCAGCAGCGCGATTGCTCCCAGCAGCAGCGTCACCGCCGCCAGCGTCGCCGGGTCGGCCGGGCGGACGCCGTACAACAAGCCCGCCAGGAATCGCGTGAGCGCCATGGCCGCAACCAGGCCCGCGGCCATTCCGATCGCCGCCAGCCTCATACCTTGGCGCACGACGAGTCCGACGATCTCCCCGCGCGGCGCTCCCAAGGCGGCGCGGATTCCCATCTCATGGGTGCGCCGGGTCACCGCGTAAGACATGACGCCGTAGATTCCGACCGCTGCCAGCAGCAGCGCCGTCGCCGCGAAGATGATGAGCAACAGCATGGCGAAGCGGCGCTCGACGAGCGAACCTGAAATGATCTGCTCCATGGTTCGGACCGCGTAGATGGGCTGATCCTGGGTCGGGCCGGCCACCTGCGCGCGCACGGCGGAGACCAGGCTCAAAGGCTCGGCGCCGGTGCGCAGCAAGAGCGTCAGCCCCGCCACGGCTTCAGAGAGGAACCTGTCGGGTACTTGCAGCACCGGGAAGTAAATCTGGTCGCGCACCTTGGCGGTATCGTCGGAATCCAGCCCCCAATGCTTCACATGCCCCACCACGCCGGCCACCTGCACCGGGCCCAACACCATAATGCTCATCTGCCGGCCGACCGGGTCCTGACCGGGAAATACTCGCCGCGCCAGGACGTCATCGATCACCACCACCGGGGGCGATGCCAGGTCGTCGTGGTCCGTGAAGAACCGTCCGCGCCGCAAGGGGATTTGCATCACTCTGGGGTAGTCTGGGGTGACGATGTAGAACATCGCCGACGTCATCCCGTCCTGCGCGGGCTGCGGCCCGGTGCCTGGCCAGAAGGGAATCTCGCTGTCATTCTCGCTCAGAGGAACCACCGACGCGATGGCCGCGGATTGTGCTCCGGGAATCGCCGCCACGCGCTCCAGCAATTGCCGGTAGGCCAGCCGGATGCCCGGCGGGCTGGCCATCACTCTGGGCGACAGCGCGACCTTCGCCGTCAGAACGTTGTGCGTATTGAATCCAGGATTGACCTGCCACAGCCGCCACAGGCTTTCGATCATGAGCCCCGCGCCTGCGAGCAGGATGACCGCCAGGCCGACTTCCACAGCCACGAAGACGCCCTCCGCTCGATGGCGTCCGCCGCCCGCGCCGCCCGCGCCTTCCTTCAAGGATTCCTGCGGGTTGACATTCGCGCCCTGGAAGGCTGGGGCCAAGCCGAACAGCACCCCGGTGACGATGGAAACCGCGAGCGTGAAGAGCAGGACGTACGGATCGACTCCGATTTCCCCGGAGCGCGGCAAACTGCCCGGCGCGGCGTCCATTACGAGGCTGGTCCCCCAGCGGGCGATCGCCAACCCGAGCATGGCGCCGCCCAGTGACAGCAGCACGCTTTCCGTCAATAACTGGCGCACCACGCGTCCGCGGTCGGCGCCCAGCGCGGCGCGAATGGCGAACTCCCGCTTGCGAGCCGTCGCGCGCGCCAGCAGCAAATTGGCTACGTTGGCGCAGGCGATGATCAGCACGAACCCCACTGCGCCCACCAGCAGCAGCAGCGTCGGACGAATGTACCCCACCATGTCTTCCTTCATCCGGACCAGCTTCGCCCCGTGCCCCGCATTGCTCTTCGGGTACTGGTGCGAAAGCGCATTGCATAGAGATGCGATCTCCGCCTGCGCCGCTTCGATGGTCGCCCCCGGCTTCAGGCGGCCAGTCACCCGGAGTCCCGGGTGCGACTCGCGCGAGTGCAGATCGACGGCATTCCACTGCTCGATGGGAACGTAGACCCGGGCGTTCCCGCCGAAGCGAAAATCGGCTGGCAACACGCCGACCACGGTGCAACTCGAGGCGTTCAGCGTCAGCGCCTTGCCGAGGATGCTTGGATCGGCTCCCATCCGCCCTTTCCAGAAGCCGTAGCTGAGCATCACCGCGCAGGCAGCGCCCTGGCGGTCTTCCTCAGGCCGAAAACTGCGCCCCAGGAATGGCGTGACGCCGAGCACCGGGAACACGCTCGCCGAGACGTACTGGCCCGAGACCTGCTCGGGTTGGCCGGCTCCCGTGAAGTTGAAGTCACCGCTGCGGCTGGCGCCCATATCGGTGAACGAACGGTTGTCACGGCGCCAATCGAGGTAGTTCGGGTAGGCCACCGAGGCTTGGCTGAACTCCGCCGTGGTCTCCCAGATCGTCAGCAGCCGGTCGGGGTCGGGATACGCGAGCGGCTGCAGCAGCACGCCGTTCACCACGCTGAAAATGGCGGTATTGGCCCCGATGCCGAGCGCCAGCGCCACCATCGCGATGGCGGTGAAGCCCGGGTTCTTGCGCAACGTCCGGATTCCGTACCGAAGGTCCTGCCCCAGGCCGGCCAGCGGACCCCCTTTGCTTCCCGCGCCCAGTACGACGGGCGCCGGCGCATCCGCGCGCTCCACGGCCCGCAGCTCTCTGGCCAGCAGCTCGTGGCCGCCCATCTCGTCGAGCGTGATGCGCCGGGCTTCCGCCTCCGTAGCTCCGCCGCTCAGCAGTTCCCGGTAGCGGTCCGCGGCGTGCTGCGCCAATTCCTCGACAATCTCCGCCTCGCGCGTGGGAGCCAGGTTCAACCCCGCCAGTTGCCTCCGAATCGGTTCGCTCCAGTTAGGCATTTTGGACTCCCGCGATTCGGTTGATGGCCGCGACGAACGTCTGCCAGCCCCGCCGCTGGGAAGCCAGCACTTTCCGCCCCGGCGCAGTCAGCCGGTAATAGCGCCGCCGGCGCTGCCCGCTCTTCTCCACCCACCGCCCTTGAATCCAGCCGCGCTTCTCCAGGCGGTACAGCAACGGGTACAGCGACGCCGCGTGAAAACGGAGTGCGCCTTCGGATCGCCGCTCGATCAGCTTGCCGATTTCGTAGCCGTGGCGGGGCAATGCCTCGAGCAGCGAGAGTATCAGCAGCTCAGCGCTGCCCTTCTTCCACTCGCGATCGATAGATGGATCGTCCATATGTGACACTGCTATATATTACGGCCGAAGACGGGCCGGCGTCAAGGGGCGGCGAATGCGGCGCTGCCGCGGACCCTACTGCCGCGGCATGTTGTAGGCGAAATTCATCTGGAGCACGATGCGGTCGCCTTTGAATTCGGCGGGGAGCGGGGGGAATGGGACAGAGGCGCTGATGCCGGCCACCGCGGCGCGGTCCAGGGCGTCGGCGCCGGAGGCCTCCGCGATCACCAGCTTGGGAACGCCGCCGTCGCGGCTGATGGAAAACTGAATGGCCACCTTGCCCCTGCGACCGAGCTTCACGCTCTCCGGCATCACCGACAGCCAGTGCTGCTTTACAGACGCCAGAATGCGAATCAGGTAGGGGCGGAAATCCACGCCTTGCGGGTCCGTGAGCAGTTGCATGGTGCTGCCCTGCGAGCCGGGCGACGGGGGAAGATTGACGCCGGGACCGAAGTCGCCCACCACCAGTCCTCCCGCGGAACCACCACGAGCGGTCTGGCGAATGGCCCCGGAAACCGAAGTATCCGGCACGGCCACACGGGCCTGCCCGGGTGGAACAGCAGGCGGCGGCCCACTGGGGGTTTCGAACGCCAGCTTGGGGGTTTCCACGGGCTGAATCTGTGGTGGCGGCACTTGGGGCAACTCCGTCTTGGGCACGTCCTTGACAGTGGCCTCAACCTTGGGCGGCTCGGGCAGGGGCGGCGCGGGCTTGGGCGCGGCTGGCTGCGGCATGGTGACGGAGGGCAGGCCCATGGGGACCTGGATGCGCGGCCGCGGGTGCAGTTCGGTGGCATTGAACTCTTTGTTGAGCTTGCCCTTGTTGGGCGCGTTCTGGGTCAGCTCGGTGAGCGGTTCGATGAGCGGCGTGATCTGAACCTGCGCCGTCCGCGGCGGTGGCACGAAGAAGCCTTTGGGCAGGGAGAACAGCGTCACCACCGCCGCCACGTGCACCAGCACCGAGAAGACCGCCGCTCTCCGCTTGCGGGGCCTGTCGGCGGCGTCGCCCCATGGCGTGAGGATGTGAAGTTCGGCGTCGGCCGGAGGTGGGACTACGGTTTCCATCCAGCTACCAAGGAGCGCGAGACCACTTGCGAGTGCTCTTCAATTTTATCAAGAATCGCAAGCGCCGCCCCTAAAGTTTGACGCGCGGCGTGGCCGGAAGTTTTCGGCGATTTTCGCGTTTCCACGGAGTCCAGGAAGGCTTCGAGCTGCAGTTTCAGGGGTTCGGCCTTGGTTACGGGCGCCTGCTCGAAGCCGATCTGGCGGTCCTCGCCAACCGAGAAAATCGCCAGGTCCTGCCGGCCGTAATCCAGGGAAAGATATTGGCGCGGCTGAAACAGGCGCAATTTCCGGACCCGTGCCGTGGAAATGCGGCTGGCCGTCAGGTTGGCCACGCAGCCGTTGGGAAATTGCAGCCGCGCGTTGGCAATGTCCACCTTGGGCGAAAGGATGGAGATGCCGGCGGCGCGGATCTCGACCGGTTCGGCGCGCGCCAGGGCCAGCACGATGTCCACGTCGTGAATCATGAGGTCGAGCACCACGTCCACATCCAGGCTGCGCGGGCTGAACATGTTCAAGCGGTGGATCTCGAAGAAGAGCGGCAGGGTGGCGCGGCGCTCCAGTTCGACCACCGCCGGGTTGAAGCGCTCGATGTGGCCCACCTGGAGAATGCGGCCATGGCGTTCGGCGGCCTCAATCAAGCGGCCGGCGGAGGCGAGATCGGGCGTGATGGGCTTCTCCACCAGAATGTCGATGCCGGCCTCCGCCAGCATGCTGCCAATCTCTTCATGCACGGTGGTGGGGACCGCGACGATGGCGGCGTCTACTTTGCCGGTGAGTTGGCGGGCATCGGCCAGGGGCTCGGCGCCATAGAGGGCCGCCAGTTCGGCCGCGCGGGACGCATCGGTATCCACCACCGCGCAGAGTTGCGCCCGCGTGGATTCGTAGACGGCGCGACAGTGATTCTTTCCGAATTGCCCGGCGCCGATTACGGCTAGTCGTAGGGGCCGGGCACGTCGCGTGCGTACCGCATGCCCGGCCCCTACCTCGGTGGTGGCCATCACTTGTCCAAACCCACAATGGCAATGTCCGCCTCATTGGCGGCTTCGATCATCCGGTCGCGGTCGAGCATCAGGGTGCGTCCGGCCTCCACCGCCAGCACGGTAGTCCCGGTTTCGCGCATCACGGGAATGGTGGTCGCCCCCACCACGGGGACGTCGAAGAGCAGATGCTCGCGGCGGCGCGCGGCTTTAACGAGCGACAACCGGCGGCCATTCACCAGCGCGGCTGCCCGCCGCAACATGGCGTCGGTGCCCTCCATGGCTTCCACGGCCACGCAGGCGCGCTCGCAAACCGCCACGCTCTGGCCGATGTCCAGACCCGATAGCGCGTCGGCCACGCGCCGGCCGTATTCCACATCGGCCATCTCGTCCCTATCCGGCTTGCGCCGCGTCATGGCGCCCGCGCTCGCCAGCAGGGGCTTGAGCAAGGCCGTGGAATCGCGCAGATGGATGCCCTCCTCTTCCAGGATCTTGATGACGCCGCCGATCAGGCCGTCGGTGTTTTTCGATGGCAGCGAGAGCAGCAGCTTGGCCAAGCGCCAGTCCGGGCGGATCGAAGAAAAGATGCTGGCGTGCTTCACCTGGCCGGCCATCACCACCTCGGTGATGCCTTCCCGCTTGAGGATTTCGATGAGCTTGCCGATCTGCCCCAGCGAGATCCAGTGGCAGCGCGGCGCCAGCGATTCCACTTCCTTGGAGGCTTCCTCTTCGATGGCAATAACGGTCACATCGTGCCCCAGGCGTTGCGCGCTTTGGAGCGCCAGCAGCGGGAACCGCCCGTTTCCGGCAATCAGTCCGTACCGCATCACTTAATGACGCCGCGCTCGGAGGCGCAGATGAACTCGACGAGCTCGTCCACTTCGGGCGTCTCGGGGACTTCCACGCGAATGCGCTCGATGGCCTGCGTGGTATTGAGCTCGGAGCGCGTCAGAAGCCGGAACGCGGTTTGCAGCGCCTCCACCACCCCGGTCTCGAATCCGCGCCGCTCCAAGCCCACGCGGTTGGCGCCGTATACCTTGATATCGCGCTGGCTCACGGTGTTGGAAAACGGCAGCACGTCCTGCGTGACCACGCTATAGCCGCCAATGATGGCGTGCCGCCCCACGCGGCAGAACTGGTGCACGCCGGTGGCCGCGCCGATGATGGCCCAATCGCCTACCGTTACGTGGCCGCCCAGCGTCACGGCGTTGGCCAGCACGGTGCGGTCGCCGATGTGAACGTCGTGGGCCACGTGGGTGTAGGCCATCAGCAGGTTGTCGCTGCCGATGGAAGTGATGAGGCCGCCGCCCGCGGTGCCGCGATGGATGGTGACGAACTCGCGTATGCGGTTGCGGTCCCCGATGCGGGTTTCGGCGCGCTCGCCCTTGTACTTCAGGTCCTGCGACGCCACCCCGACTGTGCTGTAGGGGAAGAAGACGTTGTCCTCGCCGACCGAGGTGGGACCTTCCAGGTAAACGTGGGCCATCAGGCGGCTGCGCGGGCCGATCTCGACTTCGGCGCCGACAATGCAATAGGGGCCGATTTCGGCGCTCTCGGCGATCCGCGCCAGTGGATCCACGATGGCGGTCGGGTGAATAGGCATGGTCAGGCCGACGCTTCCGCCGGCGGCTTTTCTTCCTTATCCGCGAGCTTGCACATGACTTCCACTTCCGCCACCACCACACCATCGACGGTGGCGACTCCCGCCATTTTGGCGACGCTGGCCTTGCGCTTGAGCACCTTCATCTCCATGCGCAGCGTGTCGCCCGGCACCACGGGTCTGCGGAACCGCGCGTTTTCGATGGCCACCAGCAGGACCAGCTTCCGGTCGCGGTCCGGGACAGTCTTCAAAACCAGCACGCCGGCAGTCTGCGCCATGGCTTCCACGATGAGCACCCCGGGCATCACCGGAAAGTCGGGAAAATGGCCCGTGAGAAACGGTTCATTGTGGGTCACGTTCTTGATGCCGACGATGCGCTCCGCATCCATCTCCACGATGCGATCCACCAGGAGGAATGGGTAGCGGTGGGGCAGAATGGCCCGAATTTCGTTGATATCCAAAATGGGCATGGAAGCAGTTATTGTAACGCAGAAGCGTGCTATTCTTACGACCGTGGAGCCGCCCACGTATAAGCCCACCAAGGCCGAGATTGCCCGCGGCCCGCAATGCCGTTCACTGAAGCCAGCTCCGCAGGAGCGGTAGATTGTAGCCCACGGCGCAAGCCGTAGGAATCAGCACGAAAACGACTCAGCCCCCCGGGGCTACCCCGGTTGCTCACCAGTCACACGGCTCGCGCTGTGGGCTACTCTCTTTCGCCCTGACAGGCTAGAGCGCCGGCAACCCGGTGGTGCAGTGGGGTACAATCTTGGGCTGACATGGGGGATTTTTGATGGCTGGCAATCAGATTAACCGACGCGATTTTGTGATGGCGGGGGCTCTCGCCGCCGGTCTCGCGGAAGCTCAGAACAGAGTTCCCGCAACCAAGGCTCCTTCGACGCGGAGCATTCTGAATTACAACGAGAACATGGAGTACCGGAGGCTGGGAAGAACCGGGCTGATGGTCTCCGCGATCTCGCTGGGAGGGCACTGGAAACGGATCGAAATCGAGCTCGGAAAGGACAAGGTTCCGGCGCGGTATTCCGATAGCGACTTCTCTTATCCCAAGATTCCCGGGTTCTTGCAGTCGCGGGACCGGGTGCTCTCTCACTGCATCGACGCGGGCATCAACTATCTGGATGCCATGGCGGCGCCGGAAGTGCTGGTCTATGGGCCGCTGCTCAAGGGGAGGCGGGACAAGATCTACTTCGGCTATGCCTGGTGGCAGAAGGAACCGCGCATCCCGCAGTATCGCAACGCCAACGCGCTTCTCCAAGGGCTCGAAGAAAACCTGAAGGCGTCGCAACTGGATTACGTCGACTTATGGCGGATCGCGCTGCCCATGGAAGGGGTACCGGACCTGAGCGAGCTTGAGCGCGTCGAAGAAGCCACCATTGCGGGGCTGGCCAAGGCCAAGCAGCAGGGGAAGGCGCGGTTCACGGGGGTGTCTTCGCACAACCGCGTGTGGCTGAAGTCGCTCATCGAGGCCTACCCCAAGCAGATCGAAGTGGCCATTTTCCCGTACACGGCAAACAGCAAGGAACTGCCCACCGACAGCCTTTTCGACACTATCCGGGAGAATGACGTGGGGGTGTTCGGCATCAAGCCGTTCGCCGATAATTCACTGTTCGCGGGGGACAGTTCGCCGAATGGGCCGCATGCCGACGACGACGACCGGCGCGCGCGGCTGGCGCTTCGATACATTCTCTCCAACCCCGCCATCACGGCGCCGATTCCCGGTTTGATGAACATTCACCAGGTGGACAACGCGGTTCAGGCGGTGAAGGAACGCCGCCAGTTGGACCGCAAAGAGAAGGCCGAGTTGGACGAGGCGGGGCGGCGGATGTGGGCGGGGCTGCACCCGGGGCACGAATGGCTCAGGGATTGGGAGTACGTGTGATGCGTGGAATTCTGTTATTGGTTCTGTTCGCAGTGGGCGCTTGGGCGGCCGACATCAGCGGCCAGTGGAAGGGGGAGTGGACGGATTCCAGGGATACGCCGCCGTACACCTTCACGTTCAAGCAGGACGGAGCGAGCCTGACGGGGACCGTCGGCACCGGGGACGGGGACCTGCAGATCCGCGACGGCAAGGTGAACGGGGACAGGGTCACGTTTGTGGTGGTGCGGAAGGTTGGGGCGCGCGAAATGACGGCGAGCTATAGCGGGCGAGCCGACGGGGGCGAGATCAACTTCAAGGTATCGCTGCCGGGGTCGGAAAGGGACTGGCATATGACTGCGAGGAAGGCGCAGTGATTATGACGCGAAGAGAAATGATCGCCATGGCGGGGGCGGCGCCGGTTTGGCTGCCGGCGGGATTCGCGCAGCAGGGGAAGACCCGGCTGGGGGCGGCTCGCGCCGCTTTCAACGTACGCCAAGCGGCCGAAGGGCGGATCTGGGGTTCATCCCCCATGGTGGAGCATTGCCACGCGATAGGGCTGGGGGGCGCCCAGACGACGCTCGAGGGCATTGAGTTGGAGCCGGCCAGACAACTCCGCCAGAAGGTGGAGGGGTACGGCATGCAGCTCATCCTCAATGTGCCTACGCTGCCATCCGGGGAGGACCAGGCGTTCAAGTTCGGGGTGGCGCTGGAGGCGTGCAAGGAGGCCGGAGCGTATTGTCTCCATGGGGAGCTGTCGATGCGGCGTTGGGAACAGTACGACTCCCTCGACGCATTCCGCAAGGATTTCCAGCGGGTCCAAAATGCGGTTGCCACGGCCGAGCCAATGCTGCGGAAGTACAAGATCAAGCTGGCCATCGAGAATCACAAAGACTGGCGCGCGGCGGAGCAGGCGGCGTGGCTCAAGCGCCTGGACAGCGAATGGGTGGGCGTGTGCCTCGACCTCAGCAACAACATTGCGCTGTGCGAAGATCCCA
>JBAWDI010000513.1:0-1810 GCA_049590695.1 Bryobacteraceae bacterium | reverse complement strand
GAGGAGGAGCATCCGCCGGCCCGCCCCGCGCGGGCGCTCGATTCGCGAATCAGGGTGGCCGGTTTCGGCGGCCAGGGCGTTCTGATGCTGGGAGAAGTGCTGGCGGAAGCCGCGCTGGATGCGGGCTACGAAGTCTCGTGGCTGCCTTCCTACGGGCCGGAGATGCGCTCGGGCACTTCCAATTGCCATGTACGGCTGTCGAGTGTGGCCATCGATTCGCCGCTGGTCTCGCGGCCCAACGTGCTGCTGGCGCTGAACGAGCCGTCGCTGCGGAAGTTCCTGTCCACCGTCGAGCCGGGCGGCATCGTCCTCTACAATTCGGAACGACCGCCGGAGGATTGCGCGCGCCCGGACGTTCGCATGGTTGCGATGCCGTTCACCGAACTGGCCGACCAGCTTGGAAATGCGAAAGCCGCCAACATCGTGATGCTGGGGGCGCTGCTGGAAGCGACGGACCTGTTGGACCAGGAGCGCGTGATTGGCGCGCTGCGGAGAAAAGTGAAAAGCCAGAAGTGGTTCGAGCTGGACCTGGCCGCGCTGGCGAAAGGCCGGGAAGAGGTCCGCAAGGTATGTCCGGTGAGTTGAACCCCGCAACCATCGTCTTCTTCGAGAACCGCCTGACGCCGCTGTCCGAGGCGCGGGTGGGCATTCTCACCCACGCGCTCGGTTTCGGGACGGGCGTCTTCGAGGGCATTCGCGGCTATTGGAACGAGCAAGAGAATCAACTGTTCCTGATGCGCCCGCGGGAGCATTTCGAGCGCTGGAAGCGGAACTGCGGCATCCTGCGCATCGAAGTGGCGCCGTCGGCCGCCGAGTTAAGCGAACTCACGGCGGACCTGGTGCGGCGCAACGGGTTTCGCGGCGACGTTTACATCAAGCCGCTGGCCTACAAGTCGTCCCAGCGGATCGGCATCCACATGGACGGCCAGGACGCCTTCGCCATTGTGCCCATGCCCGCGCCCGCCTATCTGGACAGCTCCCAGGACCTGCACGCGGGCGTCAGTTCATGGCGGCGCATCGAGGATAACGCCATCCCCGGCCGCGCCAAGATCTGCGGATCGTACGTCAACGGCGTGCTGGCCAGCGACGAGGCGCGGCGCAACGGTTTCGACGAGGCCATCCTGCTCACCGAGGCCGGCCACGTGGCCGAGGGCGCCAGTTGCAACATTTTCCTGGTGCGCCATGGCACGCTGATCACGCCGCCCGCCAGCGAGAACATTCTCGAAGGCATCACGCGCGCTTCGGTGATGGAGTTGGCGCGCGAGGAACTGCGCGTCGTGGTGATCGAGCGCCCGGTGGACCGCAGCGAGCTTTACGTCTGCGACGAAATCTTCTTCACCGGCACCATGGTGGAAGTGGCGCCGGTGATTCGCGTGGACCACCGCCCGGTGGGTTCCGGAGAGATTGGGCCGGTGACCGGCAAGTTGCGCCAACTGTACAGTCAGGCGGCGCACGGGCGGCTGGAAGCCTGGCGGCACTGGCTGATGCCGGTATACGAGCGGGTTCCAGCACAATCACGCGCGTAAACGGCGCGAACCTCCCTAATCCACGGAGAAGTTCACCGTGTAGGTTTTTAGGACGGTCCCCGCGCTGTCTCTGACAGTTGCCGCGAAGACATACGGTCCAGGCTCGAGAGTAGCGGCCGGAAAGGGCTGATACACCGGCCGTTCCGGGCAGCCCGGTGTCCCGGGCGCATCCTTGCACAAGCGCGCCCTATCCTCAAACACACTCACGGTTGCCCCGGTGTCCGCTCGGCGCGTTCGGCCGTAGATGTCGTATTGCCTGGCTTCGAAATCGATCGGAATCCGGA
>JBAWDI010000512.1:0-2504 GCA_049590695.1 Bryobacteraceae bacterium | reverse complement strand
CCGTGGCGGTCATCTGTGCAATGGGTATCTGCGCCGGATATACCGCGCTGCCCGAGATATGGCTGCCGATCATCCAGATCAGCGGCACCAGCACGAAGTTGGAGAGCACGCCGCCCGCGCACAAAATCAGCGAACTGCGCAACCCCATCACGTATCCGAGCCCCAGAATGAAACCGATGGCGTCGAAACTGAACACCACCTTGACGCGCTCGGATAGCACCCGCATGGCCGGGACAAACAGGAAATCCAGGTACTCTTTCCAAACGTGAAAGGTGGTGACGAAGAAATCATAGACGCCGGCGATGGCCGTGGCTTCCAGCAGCAGCTTCGCCTGCGATCCGCCTTTCTCGCCGGTGACCAGAACCTCCGTGATGGCGGTTGCCTCGGGGTAGGGAAGCAGGCCGTGCATATCGCGGACGAAGTAGCGGCGGAGCGGAATCAGGAACAGCACGCCCAGGCACCCGCCCGCCAGGCAGATCAAGATGGTCTCGACCGGGTGCGGATCGAGCTTCAGTATGTAGAGAGCCGGAAGCGTGAAGATGGCCCCCGCCACCACCGATCCCGCCACCCCGCCGATGCCCGTGATGATCACGTTCTCCAGCACGGTCGATCGCCGCGGATAGAGGCGCGCCAGCCCGATCGCCAGAATGGAGATGGGAATCGCCGCTTCCATCACCTGGCCGACCTTCAGGCCCGAGTACGCCGACGCGATCGTAAAGACGACGCACAGGAACAGGCCCCACCCCACCGACCGCGGGGTGAGCTCGGCAATGACCGTGGATGCGGGAACCGGCGGTTGATACGCCGTTCCAGGCGGAAGCGGCGTATAAGCGTTTTCGGGAAGCCTAAGAGTCACTAAACAGGGAGAATAGCACCCTTAGGACAGATCCATCAGGAATTTGACGCGCCAATTTCGGAGCTGTTGAGCGTGTTGAGAATGATCGAAGCCGGGTCGAGCGGGTCGTTCTGGGTGCCACTGGTCTGGAAGGCCGCCAGAAGTTGATCCACCGTGCCGCTCGAACTGCTGCTGCTGCCGCCTGCATGATGATGGTGGTGGTGGTGGTGCCCACCCATTGCCTGTGCCATGTCCTGGATGTTGGGGAGTTGGCCGCTTGTCGAGGCGTTGCTGAAGTCCGTCGCAAGCTGATTGAGTTGATTCGCCGCGGTCGTGTTCCCCTCCGACTGCGCCGTCTGGGCGGCTGCCTGCAGGTTGGTGGCGATCTGCTGTGTGACCTGCTGGTAGTTGGTTGGGTTCGACTGTTGAAGCTGCTGGAGCGTGTTCATTGCCTGGACGAAAGGTGAAAGCTGGCTGTTGTCCGACGGCAATTGGAGCGAAGACGCGTTGGTCTTGGTGGTTGAGCCGGTACCCTGGAGAGCGGTGCTGAGAACCGACTGTAGGTAGCTGCTGACATTGTTGATCGCAGAGATGCTCATGGTCTTCCCGACCAGCACGTGTGTCTCCGCTGTAAGATATTGAAAAGGCAGGCCGTGCGCACTCGGCGCACCGTCAACTTCTTGACGGAGCGCTGCATTCTCGGCGGCGCCCCACGCTAGTTCTCCGTGGGGGTCTTTTCCAAGTGATCGATCACGATCAGATCGAGCGGCTCTTTTCGTGGTTCCAGCTTGAGGCCGAGCTGCTGCACCGCCGCGAAAATCGAGAGCCCGCCCGGATCGGATGCGGCATCCGACGGCGGCCGCGTCCCCTCTCTGCCGCCACCCATGCCCGGCCCCAACATGCCGATGGTCCTCGCGGCATTGCGGAGATCTTCCATCGAAAGGTCCAGCGCCACATGGTACGTTCCTTTCAACCCGGTCAGATCCACCACCGGGCGGTCGAAAAAGCGCGCGAGCAGGTCGGCCAGCGCCGCCATGTTCATCTTGGGAGCTTCCAGGCGCATGATGCCGTTCGGCCCCATGGACATGTGCGCCGTGCCGATTTGCCCGCTCGAGATCGACACCTGAGTGTTCTCGCCTCTGCCGCTGACGTGTACATCGAGCGCCGCGGGCGCGTCGCCGCCGGCAGGCGCATCGGCGTCGGGCGCGGACTCTTTCAGCTTGGGCCCGCCCTTCCCCACCACCAGCGCGTACACCGCATGTTCCTTGCTCTCGCGATGCACGGCGAGCTTAAACCGCTCCGCCAGCAGCGCCTGCAGCATCTCCGGCACCTGCTCGCGGGTGGCGCCCTCGGGCATCTTGGCCAGTACGTCGAACCTTTCGGCGGTCATCCAATCCGGGCCCGAGAGCTGGTACGGTTTCACCCGGTAGGCCACGCGAATCAAGTCCGCCAGCGACATACCTCCGATATCCACTCTGGCGGCGTCGATCTTCATGCCGATATGCATCTGGCCCGACAGCATCTGACTCCGGTCGAGCGGCGCCGCCGGTTTGACCGATGCGACCTCGAACGCCGGCCCGGGCGCCGCGGTCTGCGCCATCGCCGCACCCGCCGCCAGCACCAGCAGAAATGCTTTCCACATGCTTCCCAGCTTACCTGTTTTTGTGGC
>JBAWDI010000511.1:0-3353 GCA_049590695.1 Bryobacteraceae bacterium | reverse complement strand
CCGTGTCGCGAACCAGTCCCAGCCCGCGTATGTAATAGAATTGCCCGCCCTGGGAATAGAAGCCGCCGCCGGAATTGGCGTTATTGCTCGAGAGCTGCTGCGAAATCTGCGGCACGGTAACACCGTAGGCGAACAGCTTGTGGGGGTCCAACAACACTTGGTACTGCATGGTGGTGCCGCCCAGTCCGGAATCGTCCGCCACGCCTTGTATGGAGCGATAGTGGCGTTCCAGCACCCAATCCTCGATGGTCTTGAGCTCCTGCGGCGAGCGGTCGGGGCTTTGGATCACGTAGCGGTAGATCAACCCGCTGGGGCTGTACAAGGGCGAGAGACTGGGCGCCAGGCCGGCGGGCAACTGGGCGTCCCCCATGCGCTCGAATGTCTGCTCGCGGACGAAGTACGGGTCGGTCCCATACTCGAAGTTCATGGCGATAAACGAGAGGCCATAGCGCGAAATGGAGCGCAACGAATCCAGGCGCGGAATGCCGTTCAGCTCGATTTCGATGGGGATGGTGATCAGACGCTCGATTTCCTCGGGCGCGTGTCCCGGCCACTGCGTGATCAGCTCGACGTGCGGCGGCGAAAGATCGGGATAAGCATCGATGGGCAGGTTCTGGAACGACCAGGCGCCCCAGATCATGAGGGCCAAGGCGGCGACGACAATCACGAACGGCTGCCGGAGCGAGAAAGAGACGAGTTTGGCGATCATCTGGTCTCCGCCTTATTGGATACTGCTCGCGAACTGAATGAAGACGCTGCCATCGGAGACCACGTTGTCGCGGTCAGTGAGCCCGCCCATGATCGCCACCATGCCATCCTGCTGGGTCCCGATGGTTACCGGCCGCTGCGCGAACTTGCCGGGTTGCACCTGGACGTAGACCATGGGCTCGTTCTTGTCGTCGCGCAACACGGCGGAAACCGGAACCACCATAATGTTGTTCCGGCTGTTGGTGCGGATCACGGCGTCCACAAACATGTCCTTCTTCAACAGCCCCTTGGGATTCCGGGTCACGATGCGGACCGGAGTGGTGCGCGTGGCTGGGTCGACGAACGATCCGATATACTCCACCGTGCCCCGGAAATTCCCGTCGAAGGACGGGTTGGTTTCCTCAACGGCGTCGCCCACCCGGACGGCGGGCAGGTCGCGGTCGAAGATATGACCCTGCACCCAGACCGTGGAAACGTCGCTGATCATGAAACAGACGGTGGCGCCGGCCTGAATCAACATGCCGGGAGAGACCAGCTTCTGCACCACCACGCCGGCGATGGGCGAGCGCACCGCCAGCTCCGTGTGGATGGCCGTGCCTTGCTGCTCGGCCTGGTCGATCTCCTGCCCGGTGATGCCGAAGATTTTGAGCGCCTGAAGGCTGGTCTGGACGTCGGTGGAGGCATCGTTGTAATCCGCCTGGCTGCTCTCGTAATCCTTGACCGCAATGGCGCCGAGGTCCAGCAGCTCCTTCTGGCGATCCATGACGCGCTTGGCGAGGACTTCGCGGTTGCGGGCCTTGCGGTAGGCGGAAATGGCATTGGCCACATCGGGGCTGGAGACATACAGCAGCGGATCGCCGGCGGCCACGCGCGATCCGGTATCCACCAGGATGCGGGAGATGGGACCGTTCACTTGCGTGATGGCCTGGGTGGTGTGGTCCGCGTCCCAATCCACGGTTCCGGTGGTGTGCACGGAGACGGCCCAGGAGGTGCGCCGGACGGGCACGATGCGCAGGTGCGGGAGCTGGTCCTGGGGCACCGTAAACAGGGCTGCGTCCGCGGCTTGGGCGACATCCGCGCCCTTACCTTCGACCTTCTTCACCCCGCCGCAGGCCGCCTGAAACAAGCCCGTTCCAAGCAGAAGGATGGTCACAAAAACAGAGACTATCCGATATAAGCGCAACAAATGGACCGCCATGGCGGAAGCGCCTCTCTTTTTTCTTTTTGTCCCGTAAAAACACATGGCTCGACACCGGATTCCGGCGCCGGACCGGCAGCTCGGTAAACGGAACTAAGCGGGAGGAGCGCGCGAAGAACTCGCGGCCAGGGGCATCTCGCGGGCGAGTTCGGCGACGGGGCTAGCAGCCCGCCACCCGGCTGGAGCAGCCGGCGCCAGCACCACTGGAATACTGGGCGGCAGCAGGGCCAGCGGTCCCACGTGGCACAACAGGCAACAATGATCGGCAGGGCCGTGCTGTTCGAATTCGGATGCCAGGGCCGCGACTTGCGCGAAGACAATGACACAAAGCAGAAGCAATACGAGGGTGCCCCGCCGCCCGAAGCCCACCTTTCGTGCCATAGATGCTAGCATCCAGTTGTCTCTCATCATACACTAAGCCCGCGCCAGCAAACCCAAACATGCCTGCGTTGAGGCGCGCGACAGTGGTAGGGCGTTGGAGGCTGAGCGCCGGTTACGAAACAGCTTGGCCGAGTGACCGCGATTCGCGGGGGAGCCTGGAAACTCACCGTCTAAGGAGCTTGTCCACGGCCTTGGCCAGTTTGCGGAACTCCTCGTGGGCAGGCGAATCCGGCGCGTACTCCGCCACCGTCAGTCCGCGGGCCACAGCCTCCGCCACCACCACGCGCTGCCCGATGCCCGGCAGGACCTTCCTTCCCATATCCTTTAGCGAGGATGCCAAACCCCGGCTGAGGTTGGTGGACATGACGACCTTCGAAGGCACGAACCGGATGCGCGGCTTTTTCGAGCGCCGCTCCGCGCGCGCCTTGAGCCCCCAAGACAGTGCTTCCTTCAGCGCGAACAGATCGAGCGGCGACGGGCCGCACGGCAGAAGCAGGAGGTCTGCCGCGAGCGCCGCCTGATAGCCCACCTCCGGCATGCCCGGCGGCGTGTCGATGAGCACGAGATCGGCGTCTTTCTCGGCCTGGTGGGCCCGCGATCGCAAGGTGTCGCCGCTATCGGGCACTTTCTGGACGGAGCGCGCCAGCATCCCGTCGCCTTGCGCCGCCCAGGCGACCAGGCTATGCTGCGGATCGGCGTCGAGCACCGCCACGCTCCACCCCATAGCGGCAAACTCCGCCGCCAGATTCCCGACGATGGTGGACTTTCCGACTCCGCCCTTCCGGCCCGCGACGGCGATGATGGCCATAGAGAGTACTATACAGCGAAATGGCGGGCAGGATGCTCCTGCCAGGCTGCGCCGTTTTCGTGGCGGGATGCGGGGCGGGTTGCCATAGGTATTTCCGTGAACGGCGTGTCATGGGAGCGATCACTCTGAGCTCTGAGAATCGTTCCGTCTAACGCTATCTCTCCCTATCTCTCCGGCATCTTCAAACGCGGTAGGGAATCTCAGATGCTATGATCTCCGGTTGGGAATTGGGAAAGGGCCTCGTGTGCTGCCCGACGA
>JBAWDI010000510.1:0-2639 GCA_049590695.1 Bryobacteraceae bacterium | reverse complement strand
CCATCCGGCCCGGCAAATCCTACCTCGAGGCCTCGCTGCGAATCCTGAACCGCACTCCCGAAGTGAACACCATGCTGTGCTTCGCCAACGTGGCGGTTTCCGTGAACGACCAGTACCAGGTCATCTTCCCGCCCAGCACGCAACTGAGCACCGGCCACTTCAAGCGCGCATTCGACAAGTGGCCGATCGACGACGAGGGCGTCGACGTCAGTTGGTGGAAGAACCACCCTGGAGGCACCTCGATCTTTGCCTGGAACTACCAGGACGATTTCTTCGCCGGCTACGACCACGGCAAGCAGGCGGGAACCATGAGCGTCGCCGACCACAACATTGTGCCCGGCAAGAAGTTCTTCGAGTGGGGCACGAATGCCGGCGCGCGCAATTGGGACAAGAACCTCACCGATTCCGACGGCCCCTACATCGAACTGATGTCCGGAGCCTATTCGGACAACCAGCCCGACTATAGCTGGCTCCAGCCTTATGAGGGGCGCTCGTTCTCCATGAACTGGTATCCGTTCCGGGACATCGGCGGCGTGAAGAAGGCCAATCTGGACGCGGCTGTGAACCTCGACGTGGCCAACGGCTCGGCCAAGATGGGCTTCTATACCACCTCCGCCCATGCGGCGGCGAAAGTCACGCTGAAGGCGGGCCAGAAGGTCCTGTTCCAGGAGACGGTGGCCATCAACCCCGGCAAGCCCTACACCAAGCAGGTCGCCCTACCGGCCGGCATCGACGAGCACGATCTGGTGGCTTCCATTTCCGATGGCGGCAAGGAGCTGGTTTCCTATTCGCCCGTCAAGCTGACGCCCGAGGCGCGCCCTCAGGGTGTGACGGACCCGCCCCCGCCGGCGGACGTCAAGACCAACGAGGAGCTGTATCTCATCGGACTCCGCGCGCAGCAGTTCCACGATCCGGTCACCGATCCCATGCCGTATTGGGAAGAAGCGCTCCGCCGCGACGCGGGCGATTCGCGCGTGAACACCGTCATGGGCATTACGGCCTTCAAGAAGGCCAGGTACGCGGAAGCCGAGAAGTACCTGCGCACCGCCATTGCGCGGCTCACGGCCCAGTTCACCGACCCCAAGAATGGCGAGGCCATCTACTACCTGGGGGCCACGCTGAAAGCGGAGGGCAAGACCGGCGAAGCCTACACCAACTTCTTTAAGGCGACGTGGAGCGAGGCCTGGAAGGCGGCTGGCTACTATTCGCTGGCCGAAATCGCGGCCGCCCGCGGCGATATGGCCGCCGCTCTCGATTTTGTGGACCGCTCGATCAACTCCAACGCGCTCAACATCCGGGCGCAGAACCTGAAGGCCGCCGTGTTGCGGCACACCGGGCACCCCAAGGAGGCTCTGCAAGTGCTGGCCACGGCCGCGCACAAGGCCGACCCGCTCGACGTGCGCTCCATGGCCGAACGCTGGCTGGCTTCGAAGGACCCGGCGGCGGCGAAGACGCTCACTTCCACCATGATCGATAATCCGCAAACGGCGCAGCAGATAGCCGCGGAGTATCTCGACTCCGGCTTGTGGCAGGATGGCACGGACGTGCTCTTGCAAATGGTGGCCGCGGTCCCGGACAAGGCCAAGGTCCACCCCATGGCCTACTACTATCTGGGCTACTTCGCGGAGAAACTGGGCCAGGCGCCGAAGGCCTCGGAGTACTTCAAACTGGCTCAGAGCATGCCTCCGGACTACGTTTTCCCCTTCCAGAACGAGGTCATCAACGTGCTCCGGGCCGCGATCAAGGCCAACCCTCGCGATGCGCGCGCGCCCTACTACCTGGGCAATCTGTTGTACGACTGGCAGCCGGATGAGGCCGCCAAGCTTTGGCAAGCCTCCGAGGCCATCGACCCCTCTTTTGCGATCGTCCATCGCAACTTGGCCACGGCCTACACGCACCAGAAACCCACGCCCGACATCAACCGGGCCATCGCGGAGCTGGAGAAAGCGGTTTCGCTCGACCGCAAGTACGCCCTGCATTTCGCCGAGTTGGATGAACTCTACGAGCAGGCGGGCACTCCCATCGAGAAGCGCCTGGCGCTGGTCGAGAAAAACGCGGCCGTAGTGGCGCAGCGCGATGACGCGCAGAACCGCGCGGTGGCGCTCAAAGTGGATGCGGGCAAGTACGACGACGCCATCGCCATGATGACCGGCCGGAAGTTCGCGCAGGCCGAAGGCACCAACCTCAACGTCAGCGACCAGTGGACCAGCGCGCACATCCTTCGCGGCCAGCAGGAGATCGCGGCCAAGAAGTATAAGGACGCGCTCGCCGATTTCGAGAAAGCCGTCACGGTGCCCGACAACCTGCCCGCGCGCGGATTTGGCGAAGGCGGCAGCCACAGCGCCGAGGTGGACTACCTGACAGGGTTGGCCTACGAAGGTTTGGGCGACCATGCCAAGGCCACTGAGTCATGGAACAAGGCGTCAGCCCCGGCGCCCTCCGGCATGGGACGGCGTGGCGGCGGAATGCCTGCCGGCGCGGGCGGCGGAGCTCAATCCTACTACCAGGGGCTGTGTCTTCAGAAGCTCGGCCAGGCCGACAAAGCCAAGGCGATGTTCCAGGGCCTGGTGGATTCCGGCCAGCGTGCGCTCACGCGTCCGGCGCCCGCGGAAGGCGGCCGCGGTGGCAGAGGGCAGCCG
>JBAWDI010000509.1:0-1883 GCA_049590695.1 Bryobacteraceae bacterium | reverse complement strand
GAAGGTGGCCGAGGCCAACGCGCTCGAAATGAAGCGGCGCGAGCAGGAGCTGGCCACGCGGCGGGCGGAGATCGCGCGTTCCACGGCGAGCGTCGCGTTGATCGATTCCGAGCTTGCCGACACCATCGCCATCTCGCCGGTGGATGGCGTAGTGCTGGTGAAGGCGGCGGACGTGGGCGAGGTGCTGGCGCCGGGAACCACGGTAGTGACGGTCGGCGACATCGACCATCCCTGGCTGCGCGGGTACGTCAACGAGACCGACTTGGGGAAGATCAAGCTCGGCGCTAAGGCCAAGGTGACCACCGATTCGTACCCGGGGAAGGTTTACCAGGGGCGCGTGACGTTCATCTCCTCGGAGGCGGAATTCACGCCCAAGCAGATCCAGACCGAGCAGGAGCGCGTGAAGCTGGTCTACCGCATCAAGATCGAGATGGCGAATCCGCGGCGCGAGCTGAAGGAGAACATGCCGGCGGACGCGGAGATCGTGCTGGACTGACCGATGCAGCCGACGGAGCCGATCATCGAGACGCGCGATCTCACCCGGCGCTTCGGCGCGCTGACGGCCGTGGACCACCTCAACCTCACGGTGGCGGAAGGCGAGATCTTCGGCCTCGTGGGGCCGGACGGAGCCGGAAAGACCACCACTCTGCGCATGCTCTGCGGGCTGATGGACCCGACCGGGGGCAGCGCGCGTGTGACGGGCCACGACGTCCGGCGCGAATCGCGCGCGGTCAAGGACCAGATCGGATACATGGCGCAGCGCTTCGGACTGTACGGCGACCTCACCGTGCGGGAGAACATGAATTTCTACGCGGACCTGTTTGGGATCGTGGGAGCCGAGCGCGAGTCGCTCACCGCGCGACTGTTGCGCATGACCCGCATGGAACCGTTCCGGGACCGGCAAGGCGGGCAGCTTTCGGGCGGCATGAAACAGAAGCTGGCACTCATGTGCACGCTGCTGCATCACCCTCGAATCCTCTTTCTGGATGAGCCGACCAACGGGGTCGACCCGGTTTCGCGGCGCGATTTCTGGGCCATTCTGTATCAACTCTTGCAGGACGGCATCACCATCTTCATGACCACCGCGTATCTCGACGAGGCCGAACGGTCGAACCGCGTGGGGCTGATGCACAAGGGCAAGCTGATCCGTTGCGCCACGCCGGAGGCGATGAAGCGCGAGACCGCAACGGCGAGCCTGGAGGGGGCGTTCATCAAGAGCATCCGCGAAGTGGAGGCGCTGGCATGAACGGCGACGGCTGGGCGGTAGAGATGGAAGGCCTGGTGAAACGCTTCGGCTCGTTCGTGGCGGTGGACCACGTCACCATGCAGGTGCGCAAGGGCGAGATCCTCGGGTTCCTGGGGCCCAACGGGGCGGGGAAATCGACCGCCATACGGATGCTGTGCGGGCTGGTGACGCCCACCTCGGGGCGCGCGCACGTCAACGGTTTCGACGTGGGAACCCAGCCCGAGGAAATCCGCCGCAGCATCGGGTACATGTCGCAAAAGTTCTCGCTGTACGACGATCTGACGGTGGAAGAGAACATCGACTTCTTCGCCGGAATGTACAACGTGCCCCGGGAGCGGCGCGCGGCGCGCAAGGACTACGTGCTGCGGATGGCCGGCCTCGAGGAGCGGCGGCGGGCCATGACGCGCACGCTGGCGGGTGGCTGGAAGCAGCGGCTGGCGCTCGGTTGCGCCATCCTGCACGATCCGCCGGTCCTGTTCCTGGACGAGCCGACTTCGGGGGTGGACCCCATCGCGCGCGGAGAGTTCTGGAAGCTGATCCACGACCTGGCCGAATCTCACCACACCATTTTCGTGAGCACGCACTACATGGACGAAGCCGAATACTGCGGCCGCCTGGCGCTGATGTACCGCGGCAA
>JBAWDI010000508.1:0-4423 GCA_049590695.1 Bryobacteraceae bacterium | reverse complement strand
GCCATGACACCTCCACGTGTTCCCCTACTGTACTGCAAGCGGGGGAAGGACGCAAACGGGGTGCGGGGCGCAAAATGCGTCAAAATAGACCCTATGATCACCCTCAACGACGCTCGGAGGATAATTGCGGCCGCGGAGAAAAGGGCCACGGAAATCGGACAGCCCATGAACATTGCCGTTGTGGACGAAGGCGCAAACCTCATTTCACACGTGCGGATGGACGGCGCCTACATCGGCAGCATCGATATTTCGATTAACAAAGCGTACACATCTCGCGCTTTCGACATGGCAACCAAGGATTTGGCGGAGCACTCCCAATCCGGCGGCCAATTCTTTGGAGTCCATGTCTCCAATTCCGGACGGATCATGATTTTCGCCGGCGGAATACCGCTCAAGCGCGACGGAAAGGTCGTCGGTGCGATCGGCGTTAGCGGAGGCTCCGGCGAACAGGATCAGGCGGTAGCGGAGGCGGGGGCGGCGGCGTTCTGAAGAACGCCCGGGGCATCGGGCGCACCTCCAGGCACGGGCGGCATCGCCCGGAAGGGGACCTCCGGACCGTAGCGCTCTGAGCGGTTTCCGAGTGCGCCGCAATCCAGGAGTAGCTGCCGCGCGAGGAGGAAGCGAACCGTATCCAGGGGATGGCGACGATTCCGCACGCTCCCGCACACACTCGCCCATCGCCGCGGCACTGGCAGCGTTACAATAGCTTCTATGTCCGATCGGCTTCGACCTGCCCGGACGATCCGCACCGCTGCCGCGGGAGTGGCGTTAGCCTGGGCGCTATCGGGGCCGAACACATGTGCGGAACAGGGCCTCGCAAGCTGGTACGGGAAATCGTTTCACGGGAAGCTTGCCGCCAGTGGCGAAACCTACGATGCGGAGGCGCTTACCGCCGCCCATCGTACGCTGCCCTTCGGCACCAACGTACGGATCCGGCGGGTAGAAGGCGGCGACAGCGTCGTGGTGAGGATCAACGACCGCGGCCCGTACTATGGCGACCGGCTCATCGATGTCTCCGAAGCGGCAGCCCGCCGCCTCGGAATGACGGATTCCGGGGTCGTGAACGTGGCCTTGGAGGTGCTGCTCCCTACGAGAGCAATGGCGTTTGCAGTGCAGGCGGGTACCTTCCGCAACCCCGACAACGCCCGGCGATTGCGCCAGGCGCTCGACGCCCTCTTCGGTGCGGCTCGCATTGTTACGCGTCCAAAGGCGCCAGGTTTATCGTGCGTAGTGGTAGGCGATCGGCTTGGGGAGTCGGAGGCTCAAGCACTCGCTTCCCGGGTCCGGGCGGAATGCCAGGAATGTTCCGGAGCGTACGTCGTCCGGCTGGACGCCGCGGGGGGTCGGTTCTCGGACTGATCCTCTGCGAAGAGACCAGCGCGCTGGTCGCTTACGGCCGCTTGGGGTCGAGGCGCCCCACGTCCATCACCTGGAGCGAATTCGACCCGAAATTGGTCAGGTATAGCGTCTGCCCATCCGTCGAGACGCGAAGTTCGCGCGGGAATGCGCCAGCCGCGATGGCGCCAATGCGCGCATCCTCATTGCCCCGGATCTTGGCAGCATCGAGCAGGGTCAGGCTCTGCGCCGCGCCTCCTCCGGCAAAACGATTCGAGTTGCCCACCACCACCGTCTCTCCATCACCCACCAGCGCGATCGGCACCGGGGCGGCGCCCACGGACGCCATTCCCAACCTGGAGTGGGCCGGATCGGAGATCAGCTTGCCCGCATCAAAGGACACGACCGCGTTACTGTTGCGCGCAGTCACGTAGATCCGGTCGCCCGAAGGCGAAATTGCCATGCGCACCGGACTGCATCCCGCTGGAACGCGCCAAGCCACCGCGTGCGCCGGGTCGGATTTGGCGCGCGCCACGTCGATCACCATCACCGCGCCCTCCGGATTCACCAGGTCCGAAACGTTCGGGCGGCCTTCGGGCTTGCAGGCCGCCGGCCAGCCCCATTCCTTCAAGGCTACCTGGCTGGTGGTGAACAGCCAGCGGCCGTCGGGCGAAAACGTCAGCGCGATGGGCGCACGGCCCACGGGTATTTTGCCGATGATGGAGCCGGCGCCGAATCCAGCGCTACGGGCGTGGTCGAGGTCGATGACGGTGACGGCAGATGCGGCCTCTTCGCTGACAAACAGGAACTTGTCATCGGAGGTCACGTTGGCGTAAATACTCTCCATGCTTTGGCCGTCGGAAAAGGACCCGGCCATCGGCTTGCCGCAGCCCGAAATCAGGCAAGGAACGTCGAGGAACACGACCTTATCGATGGCGGCGGCGATCAGCAGTTTGCCATCATGCGTCAACACGATCCCGGCGGGTGGCGTGGGCAGCGGATAAGTCCGAACGAGATCCACGCGCCCGCGCCTCCGGCTGAGCACGGCGATACCCGCGCCCTTTCCCCCGTTAGTGTCCATCATGGAAACGAATACCCAGCAGCCATCGGTGGACACCGCCACTCCGAAAGGCGGCGAAGGCAGAGGAACAGTCAAAACGGGCGACGCGAGCTGGACGTTACATCCCGTTTGAGCATGAGAGGCCGCCGCCAGCAAGGCCGCCACGAAAAGCGCTTTGATTCGCACGGGTCCTCCAGTTCTTTATGATAAGGCGATTGTTCCGGAAGCTGCTGAAGCCTAAGAAGGGGGCCATGCCTCTTCGCGATCTCGTGCGGAAACTCGGAGGCTGAGTCCTGGCAGGGCGCCTGTTGCGCCGGTAACTGGGGTACCCTCTGGGTCGCGCGCAGCTTGCCAAGCTGCTCCACAAATCCCGCGTGTTATGCTGATCCCACAGGAGCACCAGCGATGACTCGACGCGATTATCTGCAAATGATGGCCGCCGGCGCGGCGGCTGCGGCTTCCACCACAACCGCCTTTGGGGCGCCCTCTGGGCCCGGCGGCGAGGCCGACCGCGAAGCCCGCATGAAGTGGTGGCACGAAGCCCGGTTCGGCATGTTCATCCATTGGGGCCTCTACAGCGTGCTGGGGCGCCATGAGTGGGTGATGGAAAACGAAGGCATCCCCGTGGCCGAGTACCAGCAGCTCGCCACGCGTTTCAAGCCCAAGCCCAACGCCGCCCGCGATTGGGCCCGGCTCGCCAAACAGGCCGGCCAGAAGTACATGGTGATGACCACCAAACACCACGAAGGTTTCTGCAACTTCGCCACCAAGCTGACCGATTACTGCGCGCCCAAACAGGGCCCCGGCCGCGACCTGGTGAAGGAGTACGTCGAGGCCGCGCGCGCCGAGGGCCTGCGCGTCGGCTTCTACTACTCGCTCATGGATTGGCACCATCCCGACGGCGCGCGCTGCGCCACCGACGAAGCCGCCCGCCGCCGTTTCGTCGATTACATCCACGGCCAGATCCGCGAGCTGCTCACCAACTACGGCAAGATCGACATCCTGTGGTACGACGTGGCCTGGCCGCTCGACGCCAAGGGTTGGGAGTCGGAGAAGATGAACGAAATGGTGTTCCAGCTCCAGCCCGGGATCATTGTCAACAACCGCAATAAGCTGGATGGCGATTTCGCCACTCCGGAGCAGAGAATCCAGGCCGAGCAGAATCGCGCCTGGGAATCGTGCATGACCATGAACGACAGTTGGGGCTACCAGAAGGCCGACGACAACTGGAAATCGCCCAAGACCATTGTGCGCAACCTGATCACCTGCGCTCACGGCGCCGGCAATTACCTGCTCAACATCGGGCCCCAGCCGGATGGCGGTATCCCCGAGGAATCGGTTCGGATTCTGACCGCCGTGGGCCAGTGGCTGGACAAGAACGGCAAATCGTTTTACGACACCGAAGTATGCCAGCCGGGGCGATCGAATTATGCCAGCTTCACCCGCAAGGGCAACACGCTCTACATGCACGTGTACTTCTGGCCCGGAGAGTACGTGGCCATAGCCGGGCTCATGAACCAGGTGAAATCCGCGCGCATGCTGGCCACCGGCGCCCCCGTGAAGTTCGAGCAGGAAAAATTCCGCGTGCGCTTCACGGGCCTGCCCGTGAAAGCGCCGGACGATCCCGTGACCACCCTCGCCATCGAGTGCGACGGCGAGCCGAAGCAGGACACCGATTTCGTGCGCAATGAGCGCCCCAGGCTAAAGGCGTAGGAAGCTCTCAATCCGCTCGAGGCATTCCGGCAGCGACAAGGCCTCCGTGTCCACCCGTAGGGGCCGGGCACGCCCGGCCCAGTCCCCCGCGTACGAATACTCGCGCACCATCCGCCCTACCAGCTCTTCCGTCAGATCCAGGCGCACCGGGTCTGGCCCGCGCTGGCGGAAACGGCGGACGGCGGTCTCCGGCGACACCAGGCATTCGATCAGCCGCACGTCCGCGCCCGCCGCAATCCGCGCCAGCTCTTCGCGGTCTTCCTGGTGCCCATAGGGGGCGTCGAGGATCGCGCTGGCGCCGGCCGCGAGCAACAG
>JBAWDI010000507.1:0-3864 GCA_049590695.1 Bryobacteraceae bacterium | reverse complement strand
GCGGCAGCACTACCGGCGGCAACACCACGGGTGGCCGCACTTCGGGCACCACCACCACGGGCGGCAACACCACGGGGACAAGGGGCGCTTCTACGCCAACCGGCGGTGGCAACTCCAATACCATGGTTCCCGGCCAGGCCTACCGCACCAATCCATTCAATCTGCCGCGGCAGATCGTCCCGCAAGTTCCCTTTTCGGCGACCGCCAATCAGGATGTCCTCTATATGCTGGCGGAAGGCACCGGGGGTTTCGTTATCGTCAATACCAACGACCTGCTCGGCGGTCTGGAAAGGATCGGCAAGGAGCTGAACCAGTACTACATACTCGCCTATACGCCCCAGGAATCCCCGGAGGGAAGCTGCCACACGCTGCGGGTCAAGGTGGATCGCGGTGGAACTGAGGTTCGGGCGCGCAGCGGGTATTGCAATGTCAAACCGGTGGACCTGCTGGCGGGGAATCGGGTGGAGCAGGACCTCGAGAATCGCGCCACCGGCTCGCAGCCCGGCTCCGTTACGGCCGCGATGGAGATTCCGTTCTTCTACACCTCGCCCAACACGGCCCGGGTCGACGTGGCCATCGAGATCCCCTCCGAATCCCTCAAGTTTGAGAAGGTCAAGGGGAAGCTTCATTCCGAAGTGAATGTTCTCGGCATCGCCTATAAGCTCGATGGCGCCGTCGCCGCGCGGTTCAGCGACACAGTGAAGCTCGATCTCGAAAACCAGAAGGAACTCGCCGTATTTAGACAGAAGCCCCTTCACTACGAAAACCAGTTTGACGTGGCCTCCGGCCAGTACAATTTCAAAGTCGTCTTCAGCTCGGGCGGCGAGAGCTTTGGCAAGCTGGAACAGCCGCTGGTCGTCGAGCCCAACGACGGCAATCAATTCGGCCTCAGCGGCCTGGCGCTCAGCAAGGAAGTCCATAAGGTCGCCGATCTGGAAACCGCTCTGGACACGGAGTTGCTCGAGGGCCGCTCGCCGCTGGTCGCTTTGGGGTTGCAGTTTACTCCCACCGGCGCGAACCGGTTCAAGACCACCGACCCAGCCACCATGTACCTGGAGATTTATGAACCGCTGCTGGTTGGCGGGAACCCGCCCCAGGTGGGAGTCGAGCTTCGATTGGTGGACCGCAAGACCGGCGAGCGGAAGGTGGACTCGGGCGTCCTGGAAGTGGCCAACTTCATGCACGCCGGCAATCCGGTGATCCCGGTGGGGCTCAGGCTGCCGGTAGCATCGCTCGCAGCGGGCTCCTATCGGGCTGAGCTGACGGCTTCGGACTCGGCCGGAAAATCCGTGGTCCGCTCCGCCGACTTCGAAATCGAGTAGCGGTCAAGATGCTTTTTGCCCCGCGCGATGCTATTCTTCATGTTTCAGGTCCGTTCAGCGGAAACTGAAGGAGGCATAAGTGAAAACCGATACTTCTCGGCGCAACTTCCTGGCTGCCGGCTTGGCTTTGCCGGCTGCCGGTCTGGCTTCGGCTACATCCAGTCCCATTCCGTCCGCTCTGGCTCCTCAGCAGGCGGCGCCCACTCCGGGTAAGGTCACTTACCGCATTCTGGGCAAGACGGGCTTGAAGGTTTCGACTGTCGGCTATGGCTGCATGATCACCTCCGACCCCACGGTGATCACCAGGGCCGTCGACATGGGCATCAACTACTTCGATACTTCCCGCAACTACCAAAGCGGCCAAAACGAGCGCATGGTGGGAGCCGCGCTGGGCGCGAAACGGAAGGACATCTTTATTTCCACCAAATGCGACCAGAAGACCGGAGCCGGTATCCTGGGCGAGATCGATACCAGCCTCAAGGAGCTCAACACCGACCACGTGGACGTCTGGCTGCTGCACGGCAAGGACACCCCGGAGCTGATCTCCGACGAATTGGTGGAGGCGCAACGCAAGGCCAAACAGCAGGGCAAAGTCCGGTTCATCGGGATGAGCACCCACGCGCTGCCGGCCGTCGTCGATCGCGTCATCGAAGCCAAGCTGGAGGTGGTCCAGGCACAGTACAACTTCACCTCCGCCGCCGAGTGGGGCCCGGCCCTCGATAAGCTGCACCAGGCCGGCATCGGCGTGGTGGCCATGAAGGTGATGGCCAAGGTCGGACGAGGCCGTGGCAGGGGCGCCGCCCAGGCACCACCGCCGCCGGCACGGCCCGCCAATTTCGCGCCTACCGCGCTCAAGTGGGCGATCAAGAACCCCATCATCGCCACTACCGTCCCCAGCATGACCGACATCGACCAATTGGAGCAGAACTTCGCCGTGATGGCGCAGCCGTTCACCGACTCCGACCAGAAGATCCTCACCGCCCGCTTGGAAGAGATTTCCCCCTACTTCTGCCGCATGTGCGGCACGTGCGCCGGGCAGTGCCCCCAGGGTCTGCCGGTGGCGGACATAGTGCGCTTCGTGATGTATGCCGACGGCTACGGCCAATTCCCGCTCGGCAGGGAGCACTTCCAACGCATGTCGGCCGAGCAGCAGGCCGTGCGATGCGACCAGTGCCCCACCTGCGTCGTCCAGTGCCCGCACGGAGTGACGGTAACGGAGCGGATGATGCGCGCTCAGGAATTATTCGCGTAAGCGTGCTAGACTCTTGCCTAAAGGAGGCCGGCTATGCTCCCGCCTCAAGACGTTACGATTTATCTGAACAACGCGCTCAAAGCGACGCACACGCTCGCTGAATTGGACCGTGATGCGTCCTTGCCCGCGTCGGTGGCTGAAATGCCCGACCAGATCTCCGGCAAGTTCGTGAGTCTCGATTCGCCTGCCGAGGTGGCCGGCGCATGGAAACGGGTGATGATCTTCAACGAGACTCAGGTGCTCTACACCTTCACGTACGACCCCGCGACGGCCGCTTTCACCGCTCGCAAACGGTAGGGCAGGCGCTTTCGCCTGCCAACCCCGTTACCCGCGCCCCGCCTTGGCGCGGTCCATGTACTTCATGTTCGCCACATCCAGACGGATCGCATCGCCCGTCTTCACGAACTGCGGCACCATCACCTCGATGCCGTTGGCCAGTTTGGCCGGCTTGTAGGTGTTGTCCTGCTGCTGGTGTATGGGCGGAGCAGTGTCCACGATCTTCACTTCCAGCACATCCGGAAATAGTACACTCACCGGCCGGCCTTCCAGGAACTCGACGCTCAGTTTCATGCCCGCCTCCAGCAGCCCGGCCTGTGGCTCGCCGACCGCGTCCCTCGCAACCTCGGTTTGTTCGTAGCTTTCCGGATTCATGAAGCAGCACTGGCCGCCGTCGGCATACAGGAACTCGAGCGCCTGTTTCTCGAGCGCGATTTCCTCGAGCTTCAGTTCCGAACGGAAACTGTGCTCCCAAAAAGTTCCGGTGTCCAGGTTCTGAAGGTGGGTATGGGTGGCGCCGCCCATCTTGCCCTGGCCGCCATGGTACTCCGCGGCCACCACCTTGTATCTCTGTCCTTCGAACTTGATCGCCATTCCGACGCGCAATTGCGATGCCGTGACCATACTTACCTCCGGCTCATGCCAATACTCCTTCAATGGTAGTCACATCCACCAGGCCCGAGCAGCCGTAGAGAACGGGGAGCAGTTGGCCGGCCGGGTAGCGGCGGCGCAGGCCGGCCACTTTGTTGGTTCCGGCGCGATACGCGGGCAGATACATCCGCCCCAGCAAGGGGTGGCGTCCCCACGCGCCCGACAACTTGTCCGCGCGCTCCGGCGAAACCAGAAACTCATTGCGCAACGCCGCCGCCACTTCGGCTTGCGGCGCCCCGTCGTTCCAGGTGAGATACGATGCCTGGTTCTTGGCGTCGTCCTGAAGCAGCGGAAGCAACGCGCCGATTTGCAGGTCCGCGTCCGGCAACTCGTCGACTTCGGTCACCCCGTGCGCCATCAGGA
>JBAWDI010000506.1:0-4399 GCA_049590695.1 Bryobacteraceae bacterium | reverse complement strand
CGCTCGCCCTCGCCCTTGCCGGTGTCTTCCAGCACCGCATGCTCGGTGGCCAGGCGCTTTTGCGATTCGTAGAAATCGGCGGTTTTGCGCTGGGCGTAATGGAAGGCTTCGAGCGCCGAGATGGCTTCGTTCTTATCCGCGTCCGCCGCCGGATCGCGCAGCGCCTCGGCCCAATAGCGGGCGAACACCGTGGCGTTCTTTTCCGTTCCTGTCCTCGTGGCGGCGATCACCACGCGGGTGGGACGGCGCAGCGCCTCGATGGAACCGCCGCTGGAACTGGTCATGTTCACCACAAGCTGGCGCGTGGCCGGCACGTGGTCGAGCAGCGCCCCCAGCTCCGCGCCCGTAATGTCGGGTCCGGGAATGTTGAATTTGTAATCCACGCCATCGTAGGTGCCGTGACCGATCAGCATGACCACCAGCGCATCGGCGGGCTTGGCCTGTTTGGCTAGTTCCTCGAAACGCCCGCGGATCTGTTCGCGCGTGGGCTCGACCAGCGTGACCACGATGGAATCGCCGCCGGCGCGCTTCAAACTCGTGTCGATATCCTCGGCCCACATCTTGAAGCGCTGTTCGTAATCCGGCTCGCCGCCCAGGCCGGAGATGGTCACATAAAAAGTGGTGGCGGGCGCCGAGAGGGCGGCCAGCAGCAGCAGGGAGAGCAGCCTCATACCACACCCCACCGTCTGCGCAGCAGCCACTCGCAGGCGAGTATGCCGAGAGCCAGCAGGAAGATGGCGGGCATGTCCCACAAGTCGCGCGTCTCGCGCGTGGAGATACCCGCTTCCGAGTACGAGATTTCATTTGCCAGCTTGGACGCTTCACCGGGCGTGTAGTAACGTCCGCCGGTCTCGTCGGAGAGCTTTTCCAGGAGTTCGCGGTTCTGCGAGGTATGGAAACTCTCCGCCACGCCGTCTTCCCTTCGGAACGTCATCACGTCGCGCCCGATCTCTTCCTGCTCCCTGCCGGCGATGATGTCGGCCACGTAAGAGCCGGGCTTTTCGGCGGTCCATTCCCCGCTGTAGATGCCCTCTTCGAGCGGTTGCGGCGTCAGTTCGACGGTGGCGGACGCGCCATCGGGCCCCATGAAGCGGGCCTGCACCTTGGCGTCGGTCACCGGCTGGTACTGCTTGTCGCGCACCTCCACCCGCAGCGGCACCTTGGTTTCATCGGAGAGTACGGACTTGGGTGTCGAGGCAGTCACCTGGCCCGGCGTATCGGTCACCAGGTAGCGCAGAATTTGCTGCCAGAAAGTGGCGTGGGTTTTGTCGTCGTGGGGCAGCCACATTTTCCAGCGCCAGCTTCCCTCGGTCGAGAACAGCACGGTGCGGCCGCGGCCGTAATTTTCCGTCACCAGCAAAGGCAGTTTGCGCTTCCCCGCGGGGGTGGATACCAGCAGCACCGTGGCGCCGGGCTTGGGATCGCCGGCGTCCTGGTAGTTGGCCATTTGCGGCATCTTCTTCCACAGCTCGAGGTTGCGCGCGGGGTCCTCATCCAGCCGGCAGAGCACGCTCTCGGCGCCCGCGGCAGTGAGTTCCTGGCCCGTGAAGTCGCGGTGAAAAGTGCCTTTGCCCTCGGGCAGGTTGGTGGGCACCAGGTCGGCCAGCGGCGAAGCCGGGTAGCCGCCGTCGGAGAGCGTGGCGCGTCCGCCCATGAAGAGCAGGCCGCCTCCGCGGCGGTCCACGAAATCGCGGATCAACTGCTGCTGGGTGGGCGTAAAATAATTAGCCTCGACACTGCCGATAATCAACCCCTGGTAGGCAAACAGATCTTCGGCCTTCGAGGGGAAGCCGTCCTCCAGTTCGTGCGGCTCCGGCGGATCGGGCGTGCCCTGGCGGTAGATCTTGTTCTCGGTGGTGCGCAGCATGGTTACCAATTCGATGTTGTTGTAGCCGTCCAGGGCTCGGCGGATGAATTTGAATTCCCAGCGCGGCTCGCCCTCTATATAGAGGATGCGCGGCTTGCGCGCTTCGACGTTGACCAGGCGCGTCACCCGATTGTTCTGGACGTTTTCTTCCCCGGGGATGGGGTCGAGCGAGATCTCCAGCGTCTTCGGTCCGGCCTCGCCGCAATTGAACACCAGCGATTCGGTCTGCGGCGCGCCCTCCGCTTTCAGCGTGACCTCTTCGGAAGCCAGCACCTTGGCGCCATCGCGGATGCCGAGCTTCGTCTTGGCGCCGGAAAACCCGTAGTTCTGGAACGTGACCAGCGCCGTGAGCTTCGATTGCGGCAGCGCGCGCGCCGGCGCCACCGCGTCGGTGATTTCCACGTCCCGCCGCGGATGTACGCGCCCGAACCCGATGGTGTGCACGGGGATGCGCTGGCGGCGTATGGCGGAGATGGTTTCCAGATCGATGCCGCCGGCGTTATCGGCCCCATCGCTGAGCAGCACGATGGCGCCCAGCGGCAGCGAGGACGATTCCGCGAGCACGCGCTCGAGCGTATCGCCGATGCGCGTGGCCGGCGCGGCCGCCGAGAGCTGCTCGGGGGTTTGAATCCGTTCCGGCTCCTTACCGAACTTGTACAGCCGCACCTGGAAGCGGTCCCCCAGCGATTTCAGCAACCCGCCGTTGAGCACCGCCTGGGCGGCCGCTTCGCGCGTGCCCGGTGCGTCGGCCAGGGACATGCTGCGCGAGTCGTCCACCAGTACGGCCACCACGTTCTGCTGCGGCCGCAGCGTGGCGATGCTCAAAGCCGGGTGCCACAGCAGAAAAAGGATCAGCGCCACCAGACCCGCTTCGAGCAGCCAGATAACCACCGGCCGCATCCCGCTCAACATCCCGTGATGGCGTCGCACATGCCAGAAAAGCAGCCCCGCGGCCGCGAGGATGGCGAGCGCCAGCAGCCACAGCGGCCAGGGCGTCAGGAAGACGAAATGGCCCTTATGAAAAACGCTGGCCGGGTATTTAAACAGGATCTCGAACATGAAGTCCAGATTATGATATGGACGTGCTCATCCCAGCCAGGAGTTACAGAAAGTCCCAGATTGTCTCATGAAGCCCTCGTATGTGAGACAGGATACCATGGGTATACTGGTAGGGGTCGGGCATGCCCGGCCCCTACATCGTGCAAGACTTTATCCGGATTCGCGGGGCGCGGGTCCACAACCTCAAGAACATTTCGCTCGCCATTCCTCATAACCAGTTAACCGTCATCACGGGTGTGTCCGGTTCGGGGAAATCGTCGCTGGCCTTCGACACCATCTACGCCGAGGGGCAGCGCCGCTACGTCGAATCGCTTTCGGCGTACGCGCGGCAGTTCCTCGAGCGCATGGAAAAGCCGGAGGTCGATGACATCGACGGCATCGCCCCGGCGGTGGCCATCCGGCAGAAGAATACCAGCCGCAATCCCCGCTCGACGGTGGCCACTTCCACCGAATGCTACGACTTCCTGCGCCTGCTCTTTGCGCGCGTGGGCCAGACCTTCTGCCCGAAATGCGGAACGCGCGTGCGCCAGGACACCGTGGATGAAGTCGCCGCGCGCTTGCTGGCGCTGCCCCCAGGGTCGCGCTGGTACGCCATCTTTCCGTGCGGGGATCATGCTTCCGTCGAGGCCCTCCGGGATCACCTGTTCGACCTCAGGAAGAAGGGCTTCAACCGGCTCTTTCAGGCCGGCCGGCTGTTTGAGTTCTCCACTCCCGAATCGCTGCTGGATATCGATTTTTCCAAACCTGTGTTCGTGCTGGTGGACCGCATCGCCATCGGGCCGGACCTGCACCAGCGGCTGGTCGACACCATCGAGATCTGCTATCGCGAGGCGGGCGAAGTGATCTTTGAGAGCGCGGGCGGCGGCGATCAATTGCGCTTCAATGAGAAATTCCAGTGCAAGACGTGCCTCATGGAGTTCGCCCAGCCGGAGCCGATCCTGTTCAGCTTCAACTCGCCCATCGGAGCGTGCCCGCGCTGTCAGGGGTTCGGCAACACTATCGATTTCGATATGGACCGCGTGATCCCGGACCCGTCGCTCGCGCTCGACCAGGGCGCGGTCGAGCCGTGGACCAAGCCAAAAGCGCGCTCGTGGCTGGGCAATTTCCGCAAATCCGCGCGCGGTAAGGTACGCTTCGACGTTCCCTTTGCCGACCTGAAGGACGACGAACGCGAAACGGTCTACGCTTTCGTCCGCCGCTTCTTCGACTACCTGGAAACCAAGAAGTACAAGCTGCACGTGCGCGTGTTTCTGAGCCGCTACCGGGGCTACGCGCTGTGTCCGGAATGCAAGGGCGCGCGGCTGCGCAAGGAAGCCCTCTACGTGCGCGTCGGCGGCCGCAACCTGGCCGAGGTGGTGCGCATGAACATCGGCGCGGCGCAGCAGTTTTTCGACGCGCTCGAGCTGAGCCCGGAAGAAACCGCCATCGCCGACAAGATTTTCGTCGAGATCCGCCAGCGGCTGAAGTTTCTCA
>JBAWDI010000505.1:0-1662 GCA_049590695.1 Bryobacteraceae bacterium | reverse complement strand
CGGTTTGACCACGGAGAAGCACGCAACCGTGCCGGCTACGGCGATCCTGCACTTGCACGACCGAGACTGGGTCTATTCGCCAGTGAAGAACGGAAGATTCCGGCGTGTCGAAGTGGCCGCTGGAGACATGCTTCCCGGGAACATGCAGGAAATCGCTTCGGGCGTCAAGCCGGGCGCGGAAGTGGTTCGAAATGCTCTGGTCCTGCAAAACACCGTGGAGCAATAAGTGATCACAAGGCTTGTCGATTTCGCCCTCAAGAATCGTTTTCTGGTGCTGGCGATCGCGCTGCTCCTGTTTGCATGGGGCGCCGTCTCGTTCCACCAACTTCCCGTCGAAGCTTATCCGGACGTGGCGGATAACTATGTCGAGATTATCACCCAGTGGCCCGGAATCTCAGCCGAACAAATCGAGCAGCAGGTCACCATACCGCTCGAAATCGCGATGAACGGTATCCCTGGAGTGGCCCATCTGCGCTCGTTCTCCATCTTTGGGCTCTCCGATCTGAAACTGATTTTCGACGACGGCACGGACGACGGCTGGAATCGCGAAAGGGTCCTCGAGCGTCTGGCGCAGGTCAGCTTGCCACCGGGTGTGACTCCGCAAATGGGAACCGACTGGAGTCCGGTTGGCCAGATCTACTTCTTTACGCTCCGCAGCACCAATCCCCAATACGACGTGATGGAATTGAAGTCGATCGAAGACTGGGTGGTGGAGAAGAACCTGAAGTCGGTCCCGGAGATCGTCGATGTCGCTACGTTCGGCGGCCCGACGCGCGAATATCAGGTGCGGGTCGATCCGAATAAGCTGATCGCCTACGGGTTGAGTCTCGGCCAGGTGGAGCAGCAGATCGCCAATAACAACGTTAATGCCGGCGGCAGTTTCCTGGAAGCCGGCCTGCAACAAATCAACGTCCGGGAAGTGGGACTGGTCCAGAACGTGTATGATATCGAAAACACGGTCCTGATGACGAAAAGCGGCACTCCGCTTCGCGTGAAAAACATCGCGGTTGTCGCGCAAGGCCCCAAGATCCGCCTCGGCCAGTTCGCACGCGCGATCCGCCGCGGGGATGGCCAGATCATCGACAACGACGACGTGGTTTCCGCGTGGGTGCCCATGCGCAAGGGCGCGGATGCGGAAGCCGCCCTCCAGGGACTCCACGCCAAAGTGGAGGAACTGAACGATCACATTCTGCCGGCGGGAGTGAAAATCGTTCCCTTCATCGACCGCAGCGAACTGGTGCACCATACGACCAGAACAGTGCTCCACAACCTCACCGAGGGAATCATCCTGGTGGTGATCATTCTCCTGCTGTTCCTGGGGAACTTCCGGGGAGCGATCATCGTCGCTCTGACCATTCCGTTTTCGCTGCTGTTCGCCGCCACGTGTCTGAAGCTCAAGGGCATTCCCGCAAACCTGCTGTCTCTGGGCGCATTGGACTTCGGAATGGTGGTGGACGGAACCGTGGTGATGGTCGAAAACATTGTGCGTCACCTGGGCCGCCGCGAGGTGGATGGCCGCTCCCCGAAGCAGAAGATCTTCGAGGCGGCGCACGAGGTGCAGCGGCCGGTGTTTTACGCCATCGGTATTATTATCACGGCCTACCTGCCCATTTTCACGCTGCAGCGCGTGGAGGGGCGGTTGTTCAAGCCCATGGCCTGGAC
>JBAWDI010000504.1:0-2239 GCA_049590695.1 Bryobacteraceae bacterium | reverse complement strand
CTTCTCACGTTCGAGGAAAGCCGCAACTACGCCGATACGAGAATGCAGAAGTCCGCGGGGAAGGCCTTCCCCTGCGGCCGAGCCTGTGGTCTCGGCCGACCCCTTCTGCGGGGACACCCCGCAACCCCCCGGAGAGCCAGAGTGCGGACGGGTTTGCCGTGACGGGTTTGAGATCGCGAGAGAGGCTCGCGGCGCCCGTCGCGGAGATCCGCGATGTCCAGACATGACCGCAGCGCCCGTTCCGGCCCCGACCGGACGAGCCTCTACGACGAAATCACCGACAAGATCATCACCGAGTTGGAGGCCGGCCGTGCGCCATGGGTCCAGCCTTGGGGCGCTCCGGCGGCGAAAGCGCCGCTCGCCATGCCGAAGAACGCCTCTACGCACCGCCGCTACTCGGGCATCAATGTGCTGATCCTCTGGGGCGCTGTCGTCGAACGCTGTTTCTCGGGCCAGAGTTGGTTGACCTTCCGCCAAGCGCTGAGCCTTGGCGGCCACGTGCGCAAGGGTGAGCGCGGCACGACCGTCGTCTATGCTGATCGCTTCACGCCCGATGACGAACGGCGGCGCGCAGCAGAGACGGGCGAAGAGGCGCAGACAATCCCGTTCCTGAAGCGCTTCACCGTCTTCAATACATCACAATGCGAGGGCCTGCCGGACGAAACGATGGCGGTGGCGCCGCCGGTCGAGACCGGCCTCGTCCTCCCGCGGGCGGAAGCGCTGATCCGGGCGACCGGCGTGGATTTCCGAATCGGCGGCGAGAGGGCATTCTACGACCCGCGGCATGACTTCGTGCAGGTCCCACCTCCGCAGGCCTATTTCGAGGCGATCAACTGGCACAGGACAGCGCTCCATGAACTTGGGCACGCAAGTGGGGCGCCCCATCGGCTGAACCGCGATCTCTCGGGCTCCTTCGGCACGAAAAAATATGCCTTCGAGGAACTGGTCGCCGAGATGAACGCCGCCTTCTGCTGTGCCTCGCTCGGTATCGCGCCAACCGTCCGTCATGCCGACTACATCGCCTCTTGGCTCGAGGTTCTGCGCGAGGACAACCGCGCAATCGTCCGCGCCGCCTCACAGGCGAGCAAGGCCGCCGACTACATCCTCGGCTTCCTGCCGGAGGATCAGCGGCCCGCAGCTCAGGCCTCCGACAGCGATGAGCGAAGGGCTGCATGATGCGGCGCCGCCGATACGAGAAAGCGCTCACGCGTGCTTACGCTTTTCCGGCTTTCCGGGTCTGCAGCCCGCGCGAGAGTCAGAGGGCTGCGCCGATTTTCGTGACGGGTTGCAGGCCGAGAGAGAGTCTCTCGGCGCCCGTCGCGGAGACTACACCGATGGCCACTGCCATTCAGAAGATCACCTTGTCGTCCTCGCGCGACATTCCCTTCAACAAGCTGGTGCTCAGCCAGTCGAACGTCCGGCGCGTGAAGGCCGGCGTTTCGATCGAAGAGTTGGCCGAGGATATCGCCCGCCGAACCCTCCTTCAGAGCCTCAGCGTCCGGCCGGTGCTCGACGCCAAAGGCCAGGAGACCGGCTTGTTCGAGATTCCGGCCGGCGGCCGCCGCTACCGGGCGCTCGAACTGCTGGTCAAGCAGAAGAGGCTCGCAAAGACCGCCCCGGTCCCTTGCGTCGTGCGCGAGGGCGGCGTCGCCGAGGAAGACTCCTTGGCCGAAAACGTCCAGCGCGCGCCGCTTCATCCGCTTGACCAGTTCCGCGCTTTCCAGGCGCTGCGTGAGCGAGGCGAGTCCGAGGAGGAGATCGCCGCAGCCTTCTTCGTTGCGGTGAACGTAGTGAAGCAGCGGCTGCGTCTCGCCGCCGTCTCGGAAAAGCTCCTCGCCATCTATGCCGAAGATGGCATGTCGCTGGACCAGCTCATGGCCTTCGCCGTGACGACCGATCACGCCCGTCAGGAGCAGGTTTGGGACGCGGTCCAGCGCTCCTACGGCAAGGAGCCCTATCAGATCCGGCGCATGCTGACGGAGCGCACCATTCGGGCCTCCGACAAACGCGCTCTGTTCATCGGCTTCGCCGCCTATGAGGCGGCCGGCGGCGGCGTCATGCGCGATCTCTTCCAGCAGGACGATGGCGGCTGGCTGGAGAATGCCGGCCTTCTCGACGGACTAGTTGCCGAAAAGCTGAAGGCCGAGGCGGCGACCATCGCCGCCGAAGGCTGGAAATGGATCGAGGCAGCCGTCGACTTCCCCTATGGCCACGCCCACCATCTGCGCGAGCTGGAAGG
>JBAWDI010000503.1:0-3390 GCA_049590695.1 Bryobacteraceae bacterium | reverse complement strand
GCAACTCCACCACGTTGCTCCACACCAGCCGGTTGGGGCGGATGTTGGAGTTCAACTGCCACTCCGGAGACGGGTCGAACTGGTTCGCCAACCACTGCTGGCGGCCCCACATGTGGGCATACTGCACTTGGGACTGGAAACCATGCGACCAGCGCTTCTGGTAGATCACGCGCACTTCGTTATCGACGTCCTTGCCGCGAAAGCCGCCGTTTTCACTCAAACCGAATCCGGCGTTGGGATAGGCGCGCAGCAGTTGCTGCACCTGCAAGGTGGTTGTCGTGAACATGCTGACGTTGCTGAGGTAGTTGTACAAGGCCGGGTTGGAAGCCTGAATGGCGGGCAGCGCGGACAGGAAGGGATTGGGCACGGTGGCCTTCATGGCGTTATCCGTGGCGGCGCTGTAGCTGTCGGAGAAATTCCAGTACTTCGCCGGCAGGGGGCTGAGGTTCTTGGTCATGGGCAGGTTTGCGTACCCGCCATTGTAGGAGACCTCTATGCGGTGGTTGCCGTGCAACTCGCGCTGGATGCCGATCGAGTAGCGCTGCTCCCAGGTTGGCGAATAGTCGCGCGGGTAGTAGGTGAAGCCCTGGCCGTCCAGGATGCCGGCGCCCAGCGAATTGCCGGCGGGCAGCACCCATCGCGAACCGCTGGCCAGCACGGGGAAGGGATTCATCAAGGGGTTGACGGGCCCCAGGGAGGAGGCCGGCATGCTGCCGTTGTTGGCGGCGCAGCAGAAGGTCAGGCCGTTGTCGTTGGTGAGGATGGTGCTGGTGGACTGGCTGAAGCCGTTCATCCCGGGACGGTTGGTCATGACATTGAAGGTATCGGAATGCCAGCCGGTGCCGGCGCGCAGCACGGTCTTGCTGTCGAACTGGTACACCAGGCTGAAGTTGGGCAGGAAGCGCTTGGTGCCCTGAGTCCAGTTGCTGTACTGCTGGCCCAGATAGCTGACGCCGCCCACAACCTGGAAGGCGCTGGCGGGCATGCCCTGCGCCAGCATTTGGACGGCGGCGTTGGAGGCGTTGGCGGGGCTGGAGAGCATGGTCGAATAGGCGTTTTGCACGGCCGTGCCGTACGGGGGCACCGCGCCGAAATTGTACATTCCTTCGATTCCACGGTTGAAGCGCTCGGTGGCGCCCGCTTCATGCTCGAAACGCAGGCCGAATCCGATGCGCAAGCGGGAGGTGAGGCGGAAATCGTCCTGGACGTATGCCGACTGGTAGGGCGTACTCCAGAAACCGGTATCGTTGGTGTCCAGGCTCATCGAACTCGGCAGGCCCATCAGGTACGAGGCGTAGCCCAATCCGGTGGAGGAAGCGGTGGTGGTATTATCCGCCTGGCGGTCGTAGGTATTGGTGAACGCGAAATTCCCGGTAGGATTTCCGCCCGGGTTAACCGATGCGTATTGATAGCGGCGGATCTCCACCCCGTACTTCAAAGTGTGCCGGCCCTTGACGGTGGTCATCTTGGCGGCTAACTGCTCGGTAGTTCCCCGCTGGCTGAGGCCGGGATCGGCGGCGTGGCCGGCGGAAGCGTAATAGGCCACCCCGGAGATGTTGAACAGCGGGAGAATGTCCTGACTGCCGGCCTTCTGGTCGATATAACTGGGCAGCCCGATGGCCGAAGGGGGGTACTTGAAATCGATGGGGAGCTTGCTGCCTTCGGCGTACTGAGTGATGCTGAACGGGATGTCCAGCACGTTGTTGGCGTTGATGGTGAACAGGTAATCGAGGCTGCCGCCGCGCGTGGGCCGCCACAATCCGTTCGACATGAGGCCCTTCAAAGAGGTGTCGTGCGCCCAGTCGTATTGATCCGAGAACCGATGGTTGAAATACCATTTGCCGCTGAGGTGCTGCCGCTGGTTGATGTCGTAGTCGTAGCGGTTGATGAGATTGGGGAACCAGTCGTTGTTGGGCTGGCCGCCATCGTAGAAGTTGTTGGTGCCGTCCGCCGCCATCTGGCTCGGGTTGTTGGGCAGGGGAAAGATCTGCGACCAGAACTTGGCGACCGGGTTAGTTTGCATCGACGCCGGAACGATGTTGTTGGGGAACGGCGTGCGGGTCACGTGGCCGCTCACCAAGGCGGCCGTCCGCGGGTCGTAGACGATGTACTGCGAGGGGTTGGTGGTGCCCACCAGCAGGGCCGAGAAGTCGCCCGTCCGCTCCGGGACCGTGGGCACGGTATAGATGGGCGTGCTGTTGGGAGGAGCGATGCTGGTCAGCTTGCTATAGGCAATGTAGAAGAAGAGCTTGTTCTTGCCGTGGATGATCTTGGGAATCCAGACTGGTCCGCCGACGCCGAAGCCGGGCTGGCTGACCCGGCCCGAAGCCTGCTCGGGTGTGCCGGGGGCGATCGAGCCATTGGCCAGACCGGCCTGGTAATTCAATCGCGTGAAATCCGGGGTGGCGTTCCAGCGGAACTGCTGGAACTGCCAATAGCCGGCGCCGTGCAGCGCGTTGGTGCCAGATTTCACCGTGGCGCTGATAAAGACGCCCACGGCGTGGCCCATGGAGGCATCGTAGGGATCGGTTTCGATGCGCACCTCGTCGACGGCTTCGGCGTTGGGCACAAAGCCGGCGCGTCCGCCGTTGGTCCCGGTAACCGGGTTGCCGTCGAGCAAGAACTCGTTGAGGGCGGCGCCCAGGCCGCCGGAGGCGTAACTGGCGGTAGCCGCGTGATCCAGGGCCCGGTTGTTATCGGGCGTCATGGCGCCGGTGAAGATCATGCCCGCGGCCATGGCCTGCAAGGCGAAGGGATTCATGGTGGTGTAGGGCAACTGGCCGATGTCGCGGGTGTTGAGGACGCGGCCTTGGGCGGAGGTAGCGGTATCGAGCAACGGCGCATCCGCCGAGACTTCCACGGATTGGCTGGTTTGGCCGATCTCGAGTTGCAGGTTGAGAGCCAGACGGTCGCCGGTGTCCAGGGTGATGCCGGTCTGCACGAACTTCTTGAAGCCCGACGATTCCACCGAGACGGAGTACGACCCCGGGAGCAGGAAGCCGACCTCAAAATATCCTGTTTGATTGGTGGTGGCGTGACCGGAGACGTTGGTGGCGGTATTGGTGACCACAACCGCCGCGCCGGGCACTACTGCGTTCTGCGGGTCAACGACCTTGCCCGTGATGCTGCCGCGCGATTCCTGCGCCAGGCAGACCGTGGAAACCGAGAGCAGCAGTGCGACGCCAATCGACAAGGCGCAACTCTGCGCGAGATGCAAACGTAGCATTAATCCTCCGTTACGGTCCTAATAAAGACACTTGGGATTATTTTAGTGCGGGGAACGGGAACATGCAAGCGGCATTTTCGGACCTGAAAGGGAAATTACCTGTAGAACGCCATCGGAAGCCGGGGGGGAAAATCGGCCGGCAGGCGGAAGCGCCTGCCCCACAA
>JBAWDI010000502.1:0-3486 GCA_049590695.1 Bryobacteraceae bacterium | reverse complement strand
CCTTGGGGTTGTTCTTGCCCAGCACCTTCGTGATAGCCGCCGTCAGGGTGGTCTTGCCATGATCGATGTGCCCGATCGTCCCGATATTCAGGTGCGGCTTGCTGCGGTCGAATTTTTCCTTTGCCATAAGAAAAAGCCTCTCTCTTTATCTCGTAATCCTGCCCTGGACCTTGTTGACGATTTCCTCGGCGATCCCGCCGGGAACTTCCTCGTACTTGCCAAAATGCATGGTGAAACTGCCGCGGCCCTGCGTCCGGCTCCGCAGCTCGGTCGCGTAGCCAAACATTTCCGAGAGCGGCACCATCGACTTAATGATCTGCGTCGTCCCGCGCAGCTCCATGCCTTCGATGCGCCCCCGGCGCGAATTCAAATCGCCGATCACGTCCCCCATGTACTCTTCCGGAACCACCACTTCCACCGACATGATCGGCTCCAGCAGCACCGGCTTGGCCTTCCGGGCGGCCTCTTTGATGGCCATCGAACCGGCGATCTTGAAAGCCATCTCCGAGGAGTCCACCTCGTGGTAGCTGCCGTCGTACAGCGTCACTTTCAAATCCGACATCGGAAAGCCGGCGAGCACTCCGCCTTCCAGAGCTTCCTTGATGCCTACTTCGGTCGGATTGATGTATTCCTTGGGCACCCGGCCGCCCGTGATTTCGTTGACGAATTCGAATCCGCCGCCGGCCGCCAGAGGCTCTACCCGGATCTTGACGTGCCCGTATTGCCCATGGCCGCCGGTCTGCTTGATATGCCGGCCTTCGGCTTCGGCTCCCTTGCGAATGGTCTCGCGATACGCCACCTGCGGCTTACCCACGTTGGCCCCCACGCCGAACTCGCGCATCATGCGGTCCACGATGATTTCCAGGTGCAGCTCGCCCATTCCCGAAAGAATCGTCTGCCCCGTCTCGGGGTCCGTGTTGACACGGAAGGTGGGGTCTTCCTGCGCCAGTTTTTGGATCGCCATGCCCAGCTTCTCCTGGTCGGCCTTGGTCTTCGGCTCCACCGCAAGCTGGATCACGGGCATGGGAAAATCGATCGATTCCAGAATGATCGGGTGCTCGTCGTCGCAAATCGTATCGCCGGTCGAGACCGTTCTCAGACCCACCGCCGCGCTGATATCGCCCGCCAGGATTTCCTGAATCTCCTCGCGCTTGTTGGCGTGCATGCGCAGCAGCCGCCCGATCCGCTCCTTGCGGGCCTTGGCCACGTTGTACACCGAGTCGCCGGATTTCAAGGTGCCCGAGTACACCCGGAAGAACGCGAGCTGGCCCACGTAGGGGTCGGTCATGATCTTGAAGACCAGCGCGGCGAAGGGCTCGCTGTCGGAGGCGTGCCTTACCAGCACCTTCTCCGGATCATCGATGTCGATGCCTTCGATGGGCGGCACATCCAGCGGCGACGGCAGGTAGTCCACCACCGCATCGAGCATGGTCTGCACGCCCTTGTTCTTGAATGCCGAGCCGCAAATCACTGGGAAAATCTTCAGCGCGATGGTGGCCCGGCGGATGCCCGCGCGGATCTCGTCGTTCGAAATCGGCTGGCCCTCGATGAACTTTCCAAATAGTTGATCGTCCTGCTCGGCCACGGTCACGATCATCTTTTCCCGGTATTCCCTGGCCTTTTCCACCAGGTCGCCGGGAATATCCACCACGTCGTACTCCGAGCCGAGCGTCTCGTCGCGCCACAGCATGGCCTTCATCTCTACCAGGTCGACCACGCCCTTGAACTGGTCTTCGGCGCCGACCGGAAGCTGGATGGCCACCGGCTTGCACTTCAGCCGCGCCACGATGGTGTCGATAGAGTGGAAGAAGTCCGCGCCCACGCGGTCCATTTTATTGATGAAGCAGATGCGCGGCACCGAATACTTGTCCGCCTGCCGCCACACCGTCTCCGATTGCGGCTGCACCCCCGCCACGGCGTCGAAAACCGCCACCGCCCCGTCCAGCACCCGCAGGCTGCGCTCCACCTCCGCCGTGAAATCCACGTGCCCCGGCGTGTCGATGATATTGATCTGGATGTCGCGCCACTCGCAGGTGGTCGCGGCCGACGTGATGGTGATGCCGCGCTCCTGTTCCTGCTCCATCCAATCCATGATGGCGGTGCCCTCATGCACCTCGCCCAGCTTGTGTGTACGGCCCGTGTAATACAGGATGCGCTCGGTCGTAGTGGTCTTACCGGCATCGATATGAGCCGCGATGCCGATATTCCTCATCCTTTCGAGCGGGACCGTTCTAGCCATCGGATTCCTACCACCTGTAATGCGCGAAGGCCTTGTTGGCCTCCGCCATGCGGTGGACGTCGTCTCTCTTCTTAATCGCGCCGCCGCGCAGGTTGGCGGCGTCGTTCAATTCATTCGCCAGCTTTTCCGGCATGCCCTTTTCGGGGCGCGACCGCGCTTGCGTGATGATCCAGCGAATCGCCAGCGAAGTCCGCCGGTTCTGCGGCACCTCGATGGGCACCTGGTAGTTGGCTCCGCCCACGCGCCGCGTCTTCACTTCCAGCAGCGGCTTGGCGTTTTCCACCGCCTTCTTGAAGGCCTTCAGCGGGTCGTCGCTGGTGCGCTCCCGCAGCTTGTCCATGGCGTCGTAGAAAATTCCCTGGGCGGTGTTCTTCTTGCCCTCCCACATCATGGAGTTCACGAACTTCTCCACCAGGGTTGAGTTGTAGACCGGATCCGGCACTACTTCACGAATTACGGCTCGTCGTCTGCGTGGCATACGTACCTACGATTTGGGCCTCTTGGCTCCGTACTTCGACCTGCTCTGTTTGCGGTCCGACACCCCGGCGGTATCGAGGGCGCCGCGAATCACGTGATAGCGCACACCGGGGAGGTCCTTCACGCGGCCGCCGCGAATCAGCACAATCGAGTGCTCCTGCAAGTTGTGACCTACGCCCGGAATGTAGGTCGTCACTTCGATCCCATTGGTCAGCCGCACGCGCGCCACTTTTCGCAGCGCCGAATTCGGCTTCTTGGGTGTCGATGTGTACACGCGCGTGCAAACTCCGCGCTTCTGCGGGCAGCTATTGAGCGCCGGACTCGAGGTCTTCCAGCGCGGCGGCTTCCGCCCCATACGCACAAGTTGGTTAAACGTCGGCACGAATCATCCTCTTCGCGATGCAATCAAAATAAGTGGCCAGGACCCGCACAGCGGTCCCGGAAAAAATTCTACAGGTCGCAACAGCCAGGATTACTTTTTCGGACAGGTCCATGTTCCAATCGGAGTAACCGTTGGAACCTCGGGGCCTTACTCCTGGACGGACCCGCCTACAGACGGGTGGTAGCCAGAAGCAGAAAGCTGTACACGCGAAACCAATCCATCATAGCTGAAACGGCGGGGAATGTGCAACTGGTGGGGCATGCTTTGTCAAGCCTCGATAGAAATGTCCCCCGTAGCGCCTCGATAGAAATGTCCCCTTTTGTGACCGCTGAGGATCCGGGGGTTGCCTTTGCATTTGCCCCCTTTCCCTTATCTAAGTGAGTTGTTC
>JBAWDI010000501.1:0-7654 GCA_049590695.1 Bryobacteraceae bacterium | reverse complement strand
CGGGAGCGGCCACCGGCTTGGCCGGCACCTTGGCCGGTTCGGGCTTCACGATATCGATACTGCCCTTGAAATAGGCCCCGTCCTCGATGATGATGCGGGCGGTGCGGATATCGCCGACCAGCTTGGCTTCCTTGTGAATCTCGATTCTCTCGGAAGCTTCCACGTTGCCCGTGATGTTCCCGAGGGCCACCACCTCGCGCGCCTTGATGCCGGCGTGCAAGGTGCCGTGGGGCCCGATGGTAAGCTTGTGCTCCAGCGCTTCCACCGTGCCCTCGATTTCACCATCGACGTACAGGTCTTCCTTGCTGTAGATCTGGCCCACAATCTTGACGGCCTTTCCGACGGTGGCCGCGCTCACGCGATTCTCCGGCTCGAACCTCCCGATGGGCGTGCTCGACACGGGTGTTACCTCCTTCTTCGCTTCTAACGGTCTTGGCGCCACTGGAGCTGGACTCGGCGGGATCAAAGGCCTTGGCGGTTCCTCTTCCCGGCGCTTATTCCACATATGGCCGCCCTCCTGAATCAGATATAGAAAGGTTCATGATACTGCTACTCCAGTCTAAAGGCGAAGGCAGGGAAAAGGCAAACGCGCCGTTGCCCCCGTTTCCCAACCCGAAGCCGGAACGAAACAGGAAACCTTGTATTTGACGCGGAGGCGCGGAGCCGCAGAGAAGAAACGCAGAGAAGAACCAAGCAAGTCAAAACCTGAGAGCGCAGAGGAAGCGGAGACAATTGAGGCTGGCGCAGGCGCCATGGGCCAGGTGAGCCTCGTTGGTGTAGTGCGGTGCAAGAAATGCGCCTTATCCACTCCGTGGAGCGACCTTTTAGGTTGCCACGTCGGCGTCCGTGCCGGCGTTCTTCGGGGAATGCCGGTAGGAATACCGGCATGGCAGGCGAAACGCCCGCTCCACGGTGCACCGCAGACCACTAGCGGGCACCTGGCTGCGCTTTCAGGTATTGACTTTATTCTTCTCTGTTTCTTCTCTGCGTTTTTCTCCGCGGCTCCGCGCCTCCGCGTCGAAAGAGACCCTCCTGTTTGGTTCCAGCTCCTCAGGGTCGGGGAGCGCCGTCTACCGTTTCCGCGGCGCGGCTTTGGCCTTGGCTCGCGTCTCCAGCGAGATGGGTGTGCCGCGAAAACCGAATCGGCGCCGGAGCTGGTTCACCAGGTAGCGCTGGTGCGAGAAGTGCAGCGGCCCGCCGCGATCGGTGAACACCGCGAACGCGGGCGGCCGGATGGAGTGCTGGGTGATGTAAAAGATCTTGCGCTCCTCGAAGCGGAGATGCTCCAGGAAGCGGTTCAGTTCGCCGGTGGTGATGCGCCGCGAAGCCGACTCGTAGACCTCGCGGATCAGCCGGTAGAGCGGCGCCACGCCGGCGCCGGTCAGGGCCGAGAGGAACACAATCGGCGCGTAATCCAGGAACTTGAACTGGTCCCGGACGGCGCGTTCGAACTCGCGCTTCTTCTGGCCCGCCTGCCCTTTCATCCGGTCCCACTTGTTGACGCAGATGATCAGCGCGCGGCCGCCCTCGTGGGCATATCCGGCGATGGTCGAGTCGAGCCCCACCACGCCCTCGGTCGAATCCAGCACCAGCAGCACCACGTGCGCCATGCGGATGTGCCGCCGGGCCATCACCACGCTCATCTTCTCGGCCATGAGAACCGTCTTACTCTTGCGGCGGATGCCGGCGGTATCGACGAACAGGTAGTCCGTGCCGTCGTGCGTCACCTTCTCATCCACGGCGTCGCGGGTGGTGCCGGGGATGGGCGAAACGATGGCGCGCTCCTGGCCGGTGAGGGCGTTCAGCAGCGTCGATTTGCCCACGTTGGGACGCCCGATGATGGCGACCTTGATGCCCTCTTCGGCCGGCTCGGACTCCTGGCCGGCCGCGGGGAAGCCGGCGGTGACATGGTCGAGCAGGGCGTCGATGCCGATGCCGTGCTCGGAGGAAACCGGGAAGACATCCGCGATTCCCAGGCGGTGGAACTCGTGCGCCAGGTTGTCGCGTTCGGCGGTATCGAGCTTGTTGACGGCCAGGGTGACGGGCTTGCCGAGGCGCTTCAGCATCTGGGCCAGGTCGCGGTCGGCGCCCGTGATTTCGGCGCGGCCGTCCACCAGGAAGATGATGTGGCAGGCCTGGTGGAGCGCCACCTCGGCCTGGCGTAGGATCTGCGCCGGGATGTACTCCTGGTCATGGACCACGATGCCGCCGGTATCGATGACTTCGAAGCGGAGGCCGTGGTGCTCGGCAAACCCATGCATGCGGTCGCGCGTGATGCCCGGCTCGTCGCCGACGATGGCGCGCCGCTGTCCGGTGACGCGATTAAAAAGGGTGGACTTTCCTACGTTGGGCCTGCCCACAATGACCACTGTGGGAACGGCATTGGACATGAGATCTAATGATAGCAGGCGAGATCACCCGCCCGTATGGCCGCGATCCGGGTGGGTAACGCGTACCTTTGGCCGTGATCCTCGGCCGCGAAGATCATCGATAAACTTGTCCACGGACGAATATCCGAGAGCCGCGAAGTTCTTCTTGCAGCGCCCCTTCCACTTCCTGAGCGCCAGCTTCCGCGGCGCCTTCCTAAGAATGATCGACCCCTTGACCAGTTCGAACTCCACCTCCGGGTTGGGGCGCAGCCCGAAGCGGTCTCTGATTTCCTTCGGTATGGTGACCTGTCCACGCTCGCCCACTTTCATACCTACCAGTATGAGTCATAATCCATACCCTGCAACCGGGCGGCCCGGCGTCGGATATGAAGGTTCCACGACCGCACGCGAGATCACCCGCTCGTATGGCCGCCGGCAACGCGTAGGCTTACGCAATCCAGAACTCCGGCGGCGGCAGCGACCCATTGCCGAGGGGAGTTCATCTTCGCCGGGATATCGGAACCGGGCAGCGAACTGGGTCAGGTCCAGCGCGGGTTCGACTCCACTTGCAATGCCGGAGTCGATTGAAACGCACAACCTCAGCAACCGGGCGAGGTCGTGAGTAAGGGGGAACTGCCGTTCGTGCCAGATCAGAAAAGCCTTGAGCGACTTCTCGGCAGCTTGCTGAGCGTGAAAGAGACTCTGCCGCACGCGAGATGGCACTGCCCCCAAGAGAACTCGCGCCGTGTCCAGGTCATCCGCCGCGAACTGCAACCAGGTCGCGGCTTCGTCAGACCGGAACTGACTGGGCATCGTAGACCAGTCTCCCTTCCCTGATCGCGATAGCTGGAAGAGACATCAACCAATTTCTTCGCTGTTCGAACCACCGCCGCCTGACGGGCACCACATCCACGGAAACGTCAAGCCCGTATAGGGTACGGTATAGGCCCTGGCAAAACAGTTTCTGGTGCGGCGCATCATCGGGGAGCACAATCAGAAAATCAAGGTCGCTGTCGGGGCGGTCTGCCCCGCGCGCGGTCGAGCCGAAGAGATATACCTGCTCCGGCGCAAAAAAGGCCACGAGCCGTTTCACCGCCTCTTCGGTTTGGACGTTGCGGTTCATCCCTGCTTCCATTATGTATCCACTGCCAGGCGGCCGCGAGCCGCGTCGATGACTCTCAGCGCCGGGAACTTTCCGCTCGGTGTGGGAACACTTCGCCCCAACGACGGAGCGTATTGTTGCCAGTGGGCCTTGGAATCGTCCCAGTGATATGGCGGAGATCCTGGATTTGCGCAATCGAGATTCCCGTGAACTTCTTAAGTACCGGGTCGGCCTCGTAGTGGGACTTTGTCAACCGATCATACAGCGATTCATCCACGTACGCGAAGACATCGAACGAATGCTGCGCCCTCTCCACCGGCTTCGCCGGAATTCCGACCGTACAGCGGAATAGCGCACGATACGGGCAACCACCGCCGCCATAGGCCAGCAACACCTTGTCACCTGGCTTTAGGTGCGAAACGTTCGCAATTCGAAGGCCGTCCTTGTTGTACACGCTCCGCAAAATGACCTTGGCTTCGGACACGAAATCCTTGGTGACCGTCCACGATCCCCTTTTCGGGGTTGCGAAATACACCCAATCGCACAGCGGCAAATCGGCTGTGGCATCATCGACCTGAACCGGACTTTCCATGTTCGGCCCCCGAGTACCGATGGTATACCTCCGCTGGCCAAGTGTCGAGCACCCCCACCTGGGTTACCTGATGTCTTGCGGGCCGATGGCTGCGAAGCGGGCGAAATCGCGAGATGCTGGAAGGTATGCCTGAGACACTGCCCGCGATCTTTTTGGGACACGGCAATCCCATGAATGCCCTGATGGATAACAGCTACACCCAAGGATGGCGGCGCATCGGGGAACGCACGCCTAAACCCAAGGCCGTCCTGTCGATCTCGGCTCACTGGTTTGTGCCGGGCACCGCCCTTACAATCGGCACCGCTCCCAGGACCATCCACGATTTCGGCGGCTTTCCACCAGAGCTGTACCAGGTGCAATACCCCGCTCCCGGAGATCCGGATCTGGCGCGCCGGGTGCAAGCGATGCTGGCGCCTTTGCCCGTGAAGCTCGATCACTCATGGGGACTCGATCACGGGACCTGGTCCGTGCTCCGGCACGTGTATCCCGATGCGGATATCCCCGTGGTCCAGCTCAGCATCGACGAGACCCAGGCGCCGGCGTTTCATTATGAGATCGGTCGCAAACTGGCGCCATTACGGGACGAAGGCGTCCTCATCGTGGGCAGCGGGAACCTGGTCCATAATCTGCACGCTTATGCATGGGGACGGCGCATGGCGGAGCCTTACGATTGGGCCATCCGCTTTGAGCGGCGGGCCAGGGACTTGATGCTCGCCGGCGAGCACCAACCGCTCATTGAATACGAGTCGCTCGGCCCGGACGCGGCGCTGTCCATCCCGACGCCCGATCATTACTTGCCGCTGCTCTACGTGTTGGCTACCAGGCAGCAGGGAGAGGAAATCGCCTTTCCGATCGAAGGCATCGACGGAGGCTCGATCTCGATGCTGGCCGTGGAGATTCTGTAGAATTGAATCATCCCGATGCCCACCCAGGCCCGAATATCCGGCGCGCGCCAGTTCTTCTCGCGCCACGGCACGCTCTCCAAGTGGCATCCCAACTACGAGTTCCGGTCCGGTCAGGTGGAGATGGCCGAAGCCGTGGAAGCGGCCCTCGCCGATAAGCGCCACCTCATCGTCGAAGCCGGCACGGGCACCGGGAAAACGCTGGCGTACCTGGTGCCGGCGCTGCTCTCCGGAAAGCGCATCGTGGTCTCGACCGGCACCAAGAACCTCCAGGAGCAGCTTTTCTTCAAAGACGTTCCGTTCCTCCAGCAGCACTTCGCGCGGCCGCTGAAGGTCTGCTACATGAAGGGGCGCAACAACTACGCCTGCCGCCAGAAGATCTACGACGCCGGAAAAGAGCCGGTACTCTCGGGCCTGGAAGAGGTGGCGGATTTCGAAATCATCCAGCAATGGGAGAAGAGCACTGAGTTGGGCGACCGGGCCGAAATCAAGACCCTGCCCGAAGGCTCCACCGCCTGGGCGAAGATCGACGCGCGCACGGATATGTGCACGGGGCAGAAGTGCCCCAACTTCGAGCGCTGCTTCATCACCCTGATGCACCAGCGGGCGGCCGAGAGCGACATCATCATCGTCAATCACCACTTGTTTTTCGCGGACCTGTCGCTCAGAGACGAAAATTACGAGGGCGGAATTCTGCCGGGGTACGACGCCGTGGTGTTCGACGAAGCCCACGACATCGAAGACGTCGCCGCCCAATACTTCGGCGTTTCCATCAGCAACTACCGTCTACAGGAGCTGCGGCGCGATATCGCGGCCATGGGCCGGAGCAAGAAGTTCGGCACGCCGGAGCTGGACCGCATTCTCGACCGGCTGGACGAGATGACCGGGCAGTTCTTCCGCCTTTTCGGCGACGCCGAGCGGCGCGTGGCCTTCCTGGGCCGCGACGGGTTCCGCGAGGAGAATGAAGAGATCTACGCGGACCTGCTGGCGGCGCTGGATCTGATCGGCTCGCATCTCAAGGTAATCCAGAACCCGCCCGACGAGATTGTGCCGCTGGTGCGGCGCACGCTGGAACTCGGGGTAGCGCTGCGCTTCGTGATGGAGGAAGAGGACGAGCGGTACGTCTATTGGGTGGAAAAGCGCGGGCGCGGCTGTTTTCTCCAGGCCACCCCCATCGATGTCTCTCCCATCCTCTCCGAGCGGCTGTTCCAGAAGGTGGACTCGGTGATTCTCACTTCGGCCACCCTGGCGGTGGCCGGCGGCTTCGTCTACACGGAGAAGCGGCTGGGCCTGGCGGGCGCGCGCGGCCTGGTGGTCCCCAGCCATTTCGACTACCGCAAGCAGACGCTGCTCTACGTGCCGCAGCACCTGCCGGAGCCGCGCAGCCCGGCATTCTCGAAAGCCGCCGGTGAGGAAGTGGCGCGCATTCTCGAACACAGCCGCGGCCGGGCTTTCGTGCTCTTCACCAGCTACCAGCAGATGCGCGCGGTGTACGAACAGGTCTCATTCGAAATCGACTATCCCACCCTGCTGCAAGGCACCGGGCCCCGGACCGCGCTGCTGGAGGAGTTCCGCTCGACACCCCATGCGGTGCTCTTCGCGACTTCCTCCTTCTGGCAGGGCGTGGACGTGCCGGGCGAGCAGTTGAGCTGCGTTATCATAGATAAGCTGCCGTTCGCGGTGCCCAACGATCCGGTGGTCAACGCGCGCATCGAAAGTATCCGTAATGCGGGGGGAAATCCGTTCTACGATTATCAGATCCCCCAGGCCGCCATCGCTTTGAAGCAGGGGTTCGGGCGGCTGATTCGCAGCAAGTCGGACCGCGGCGTCCTGGTGCTGCTGGACCACCGCATCACCAAGCAGCGGTACGGCCAGGTGTTTTTCGACAGCCTGCCGGCGTACCGGTTCAGCACGAGCCTGGAGGACGTGGAGAAGTTTTTCGATGTTTGAAGTCACCATTGAAGAGACCTTCGCCGCCGGTCACGCCCTGCGGAATTATCGCGGCAAGTGCGAAAACGTGCACGGCCACAATTACCGCGCGGAGGTGACGCTGCGGGGCGCCGAACTCGATGCCATCGGGCTGCTGGTGGATTTCGTGGAGCTGAAGCGGGTGGTCCACGCCGTGCTGGACCGCATGGATCACCAGTGGCTCAACGACTTCCCGCCGTTCGACGCGCTGAATCCGTCGGCCGAAAACATGGCCAAATACATCTACGATGAAGTAAGCGCGGGGCTGAAGACCAAAGAGGGCGTGCGTGTGGCGTGCGTCAGGCTTTGGGAGACCGACACCGCCAGCGCGGCCTATTTTCCGTAGTAGGCGGCGTTTTTGGCGGTGAACTCGGCCCACTTCTCGGGCAGGTCGTCGAGCGCAAAAATCGCCGATACGGGGCACACCGGGACGCAGGCGCCGCAGTCGATGCATTCCACCGGGTCGATGTAGAGCATCTCGGCTTCGGCGAAGTTGGCCTCGTCCTTCTTGGGATGGATGCAATCCACCGGGCAGGCGTCCACACAGGCAGTGTCCTTCGTTCCAATGCAAGGTTCCGCGATCACGTATGCCATGGCTGTTATTTCCCCAGGTATCCCATACATAGCACAGCCGAACCGGGAAAAACAATTCCGAAGTTCCGTAGCGCCGCGCCCAGAGGGCACCCTCTCGTCGCCGGTGCTTTTCGGTGCGGGCAAACCC
>JBAWDI010000500.1:0-6185 GCA_049590695.1 Bryobacteraceae bacterium | reverse complement strand
GGCTGGCCCTGCGCCGCCGGTGGCGCTGCCGCATTGCCGCCCGGCGGATTCACCTGCGCCGATCCGCCGCCGGATGGCACACCCACGTCGGCATGCGATCCGATCACAGCGATCGACTTGACCGCCGCCGCGTTCAGCGGCAACTGGTTCCCCGCGTTCTTCAGCAACACAATGCTCTCTTCGGCGATCCTCTGCGCATCGTCCAGGCCCTTGAAGACGTCCACCACGCGGCGTGGACTGGGTGGATTGTCCCACACCCCCGTCGCAAACAGGCTGCGCAGAATCCGATGCACCGACTCGTTAACGCGCGCCACCGGGACTTCGCCGCCCTCCACCGCCTTCTTCAGCGCCTCCCCGAAGAATCCGCTCCCCGGCTGCTCCTGGTCCAATCCGGCCATGACGGCCTTGGTGGTCGAGTGCGTCCCGCCCCAGTCCGACATCACCCAGCCCTTGAATCCGAAGTCCTTCTTCAGAACCTGGTTCAGCAGGTAGTCGTTCTCGCAATCCCAGTCGCCGTTCACCTTGTTATATCCGCACATGAAACCCGCCGCGTCCGAAATGCGGTAGGCAATCTGGAACGCCAGCAGATCGCTCTCGCGCATCGAGCGCTTGTCGAGGATCGCGTTGGCGATGTTGCGGCCGGTCTCCTGGTCGTTCAGCGCATAATGTTTCAGATCGCCCATGATCTGCTGCGACTGCACGCCCTTCATCAGCGTCCCCACCGTGGTCCCGGCCAGAATTGGGTCCTCGCCGGCGTATTCGAAATTGCGCCCGTTGCGCGGCTCGCGGGCGAGATCGACGCCGCCGCCGATCGACATGTTGTAACCTTCGTCGCGCAGCTCCCTGCCGATTACCTGGCCGTACAGTAACGCCAGGCCCGGGTTCCAACTAGCCGCGGCCCCTAACGTGGATGGCAGCAACGTCGAGTACCGGCTCTCCGCCGCGCCACGCGTCACGCCCACCGCCGAATCCGCCATGTTGATATCCGGGATGCCCAGCCGCTCGATTCCCGGGACCCATCCGGCGCCGCCATTCGAGCGGCTCGTTGCCGAGGGCGCCGATGGCGCTCCTCGTCCGCCCTGGCTGCCGTGCAGAAGCTGGATCTTCTCATCCAGCGTCATTTGCCCGATCAGCAAATCCGCGCGCTGGTCCGGTGACAGGCTCTTGTCCGACCACGGACCCGTAACCGCCGGTGTTCCACCGCGACCGCCTTGCCCCTGCGCCGAAGCCGCGAGGCAAAACGCGAATAGTCCGGCCGCAAAGACTACCGCGGCCTTCGATCGGTGCAGCACAGTGAATACTCCTTTTCTCCTGGAAAATCGCACCTAGTTTACCAGAGGTATGGTGTCGAAGGGGGGCTTCCGATTACTTTGCCACCCGGCGGCGGCCATTGAGGTGAACGCGGTAGGCCCCTCACTTCGCCGCGCGAGTTAACTCCGCCGCGGCCCCCTGAATCGCCTCGCTGGCGTTCTCCAACACTTGGCCGGCGCGCACGATCTGTTGATCGGCGAGTTTCCACTGTTTTTGCTCGATGGCCTCGCGCACCGCCGGAAGCGTCTTCACGCCATAACCGGTGTAAAAGCCCGGCGCATAAATCTGGTTCTTGAACCAGGGCCGGTTGGGAAGTCCGTCGTCGAGCGTGAGGGCCCGCTCCACCGCGATCAGGCGGGCATTGGCATCCCCCAAGGCCGCGCCGGCCAGCGCGGCGCCTCCGTTGTCCGCGGCCCGGGCCAGCGCCTGGTCGTAAAGCCCGGTGGCGCCCTCCAGCGCCGCCAGGCCGTTTTCCAGCGGCGCGAAGTTCAGGAATGGCGGAACCGCTTCCTTGGGCGGGGGCACGGTCTTCTGACGCGGATCTTCCGTGGCGGCAAACACGCCTTCGTCGATCTGCCGGTTGCGCTCGACGATCTGCTCCCGCTGCTCCCGGGCGAGCGTGGCGACCTCCTGGATGTAGCGGCGGATGGTATCGGTGAAGTCGTCGAAATCGTATGGCAGCAACTCGGCGTCCGCCAGGCGCATCACGGCCGTGCCTGCCGTCTGGGCGAGCGCGCGCCCGTAGACGAAATCCGTGTCTGAAAAATGCGTGTACCAGTAGAAATCGTCGTAGATGGAGTGGTAGATGCCGCCGCCGTCCTCTCCTCCGTAGCCCAGGTTCAGCGAGGCGATTCCCAAGTGGTCCAGGAAGACCGTATAATCCGAGCCTGATCCCAGCGCTCCGATGCGCAGGTCCGCCCGCTGCCGCGGCTCCTGCCGCTCGGCCGCGGTCCCATTAGCCGCGGGGTTCGCGATGCGCCAGAGTTGCAGACGCTTCCAGACGGGCAGCTTGGTTTCGGGGTCTTCCACGTCCCGCGCCACGCCGTTGATGAACCTTTCCAGCGTGTGCGAGCCTTCCACTTGCAGGTAGCCGCGGCCGTTCGTGTCCGAGTTGATATAAACCGCGGCCTTGCGGCGCAGTTCCTCGGCGTGGTCCTCGGCCCATTCCGTCGAGCCCAGCAGTCCCTCTTCCTCACCGTCCCAGACGCACAGGATAATGGTGCGTTTGGGCTTCCACCCCTGGCGCGCCAGCGCGGCCAGCCCGCGCGCCTCTTCCAGCAACGCGCTGGTCCCGGAAACCGGATCCTCCGCGCCATTGACCCAGGCATCGTGATGGTTGCCGCGAATGATCCATTCGTCCGGATAAGCACTGCCGGGAATGCGCGCAATCACGTTGTATATGGTCTTCGTATCCCAGTTGAACCTGGCCCGCAGATGCACTTTGGCGGGGCCGGGGCCGATGTGGTAAGTGATGGGCAGCGCGCCGCGCCAGCGTTCCGGCGCCACCGGACCTCTGAGCGCTGCCAGCAGCGGCTGTGCGTCCCCATAGGAAATGGGCAGCACGGGAATCTTGGTCAGGGTGACGGCTTCGCTCAGTGGCAGGCGCTTGGCATCCTTGGTGGCGCCGACGCCCGGCGTCAGCGGGTCGCCGGGATAAATCGGCATGTCCATCACGCTGCCCCGCTGCACGCCATCCGCCGGACGATAAGGACCATTGGGGAACGTATCGCCCTGCACGTAGCCGTCGTCGCGCGGGTCCGAATAGATCAGGCAGCCAATGGCGCCATGCTCGCCCGCCACCTTGGGCTTGATGCCGCGCCACGATCCGCCGTAGCGCGCAATCACGATGGCCCCCTTCACTGAGATCCCCAGCCGCTCCAGCGCCTCGTAATCGTCCGGCACGCCGTAGTTGACGTACACCAGCGGCGCCGTCACGTCGCCATCGATGGAATAGGCGTTGTAGCTGGGGAGTTGCTCCGCGTGCTGCGATGAGGTCGGGTCGCCCGCCACCGTTGGCTCTTCCAGCCTGGCGGTGAAGCGCGTGGGCTCGAGCAGCTCCACCGCGCGCTCTTTAGGGGTCGGGAACAGCACATCGTAGGTCTCAATCCGGGCAGCAAGCCCCCACTCCTTGAACTGGGAGAGGATCCATTCGGCGTTCTCCCGGTCGAAAGCCGACCCGACGTGGTGCGGTCTGGCGGTGAGGCGCTGCATGGATGCGCGCAGCGCGGCCGGGTCCGGAATGGCGCGGAACTTGGCCTCCCAGTCGCGCTCGGCCCCGGCGGAATTCGAAGAGTACCCCCGTAGCGGAGCCGGTTCGGCCGTCCGCACCTGGGTTGCCAAGAGAGCTAGACCAATAATGCAGACTCCTAGTTGTTTCATACAATTACGAAATATTTACTAAACTATTACTTGAGCCGGTCCCAGCATTCCTTGGCGACCTTCTGCTATTGCCGGAATTCGATATTGTACCGCCTGCCGCGGACCAGCGCGGTGCACGCCATTCGGCCCCCAACTGCCACCCCCCTGCGGGGCCGCTTCGTCACCCGGAGTAAAGAGGACGCGATTACAGGTCAGTTGATGGCCAGGGTCGGCTCCTCGCCCGGCTCGAATACGGCGGACTGGAGCGAATCGAGAGCCTCCACGATGCGTTCCACCAGGTCGTCGGTTTGGGCCATGGCGGTGCGCGCCGATTGGATTGCGTCGGCCTGCGACTTCAGGCTTTGCTCGAATACCACGAAATCTTCGGCCACGCTGTCGTGCAGCGTCGCGATGTGCTTGCGCGTGGCCTCCATGCCTTCCTCCAGGCGGACCATGCGCTCGTCGTTGGCACCCAGGTTCAGCCCCTCCATGCGCGCGGTGATGCGCGCTTCGGTGGCTCCCAGGATTCGCTCGGGAATCGAATCCTGCTGGTCGCAGGCGGCGGCAAGCCGGGTATTCGTGGCCGCCAGTTGGTCGCGCAGTTCGGTGGCGGCAAGTTGAATCTCCGCCACGGTCTTCTCGCATGCCTGCAGGCGCGCAGCCACCCGGTCTTCGTTCTGCTGCATTTCGGCGCGCAGGCTGGTGTCGGCTGCTTGTCCGCGGCGGGCGGCAGCGGACACTTCCGCGCGCCGCGTCGAGACGGCCAGCAGCTTCATCTCCATCATGACCTTGTGCATGCGCTGCCAGCGTGTGCCCGGGTCCTTGGCCAGACAATTGCCAATCACGCGGTCCATGGCGGGACTGCCGCAAGATGGCGGCGTGGTGGTGCGGATGGCCACGGAGAGCGCATCTTCGCCGTCGCCTTCGAAGGCCCGGCGGCCGCTGAACATCTCGTAGACCACGGCGCCGAAAGCGAACAAATCGCTGCGCGAGTCCGGCGGCTGGCCATCGAGCAATTCCGGCGCGGTGTAAGGCGTGATGCCCGAGGTGTGCGTGGCGGGCCCCAGTTCCAATCCCGAGCCGGTCAGCATGATCGAGTCGGGAGAGACGCCGCCGTGTATCTGTCCGGCTTCGTGGATTTTGCGGAGAGCTTCAGCCAGAATCAGGGAGTAGCGTTCCGCATCCGGCGCCGGAATCCTTCCTTGCGCCAGACGCTGCGCCAGGGTTTGTGTTTCGTTCATGAGTATTGTCGCGTTAGTAGTCATAGTCCTCGACCAATCCAGGTCTATACCCTGAGTTAATCAGGTCCGAGAGACCGCGCGCAAGACCCAGAAGGAATAGAAGTTCCAGTATAGTACCAACGATACCCGAAGGAAAAGGGGTCAGACGCATTTTGCGGGTCTGGCAAGAAATGCGTTTGTCCCCTTTTCCTCTTCAGCGCCGGCGCCAGGGCGTCGGCTGCCTTGCACCCGTGTATTCGCTCTCTCACCTCCGTCTCGCTCGCGTCCTGGTTCTGCGGAACAAGCCCGATCCAGCGCGCGATGAGTACCACGCCTTCTTCGCCGCATGGAACAGCGCCGATACGGATCTGCCGCTACGGATCCAGGCGCCGCCGCCGGATACCCCGGTTTCATTTCTGAAGCGTCTCGATGTATCGCGTCAGGTTGCGGATGCGAAGTGTCGCGCCCGAGACACTGTTGTCCCCCATCCGGCGCAACACGACGCCCCACACCGGCATGTCCTTCGATCCGTGCGCCGCCACTTGCACGTCCCCGTTGATCGCGCCGAAAACCTGAAGTTCCGGGAACTTTCCCGAATTCCGTTTGGCGAGTTGTGTCAGGTCCGCCGCTGCCGGCTTCAGCGCGGAACTGGCCGGTCCATCGCCCTTGCCGCCCAGGCCGTGACACGCCGCGCAGTACGCACGATACATTTCGCTGCCCGACGACGATGACGTGCGGCCGCCAGGGCCTTTCCGGATCGCCTTCTGGCCGTCGTCCGATGCGGCAAAACTCGCGCCCAACACCAGAATCGAGAGCAGCAGTATTCGCATGATCCACCCTTCCGAGCTAAAATTCAAGCCGCATTTGCACCGCGATCATCCGTGGCGCGTTATCCCCGCCCAAGCCTACGCCCAGCAGTCCCGTGGGCGGCGAGGTGGTATTCGTCAATGCGCCAAATCCAACCTGCGTATCCGCTTTGCCCGGGATGCCGGCGATCATTGTCGGCAGCGCAAAATTGGGATGGTTCAGCAGATTGAAGAACTGGCCTTCCAGCCGCAACGACAGGCGTTCGGTCAGCGCCAACCTCTTGGTCATGTAAAGATCCGTCCAGAAGAATTCGGGACCGCGAAGGACATTGCGCCCCAAATTGCCGATCTGGCATGTCTGTGGCGAGTCGCCGCCCGCGCAGGCGCCCGTGCTCGGGTCCACTGTCGAAACGAAGGCCGCCGGATTCAGCCACTGCATCGTCCCCGGCTGTGTGATACCGGGGATCGGGTCGTGGTTATACAGTGGAAC
>JBAWDI010000499.1:0-3846 GCA_049590695.1 Bryobacteraceae bacterium | reverse complement strand
AGCCGGAGCACCTGCCACTGGCCGCCGCGCATTTCCTTTCCGGCATCGAGGTGCAGAATGCGCATCAGCTCATGTTTCTCGCTTTGGAGTATTTCAGAAACGTGTAGAAAGCCGCCATCTGGGCGATGGCCAAACCCTCCGGGCCATCCAGAAAGCCGCGCTGGAAAAGGTAGGTTTTTACAAACGCCCAGGCGGGGTCCACAATCAGTCGCGAGAGCGGGACCCTCACCTGGCGCGCGGCCAGCTCCTGCGCGGCCAGCGTGGTGTAGCGGTCCATGGTCTTGAGGTGCTCGGAAAGCGATTCGCAGGTGAAGTGCAGGATGTTGCTCTCCAGGTGGCCCACGCGCCCGCGCGCCTGGACGCTCTCGTGGACGAAATCGCCGGTCCATTCCGCCTTACCGCGGTCGTAGAGCCGCACTTTGCGGTCGGGGTACCAGCCCGAGTGCAGAATCCAGCGGCCCAGGTAGCGCGCCATGCGCGGCATGGTATAGGCGTCGTATTGCGCGCCGCTCTTCTTGAGGTTCCAGATCTCGGCCTCGAGCGCTTCGCTCAGCGCCTCATCGGCGTCCAGCGAGAGTATCCAATCGTGGGCCGCCTGTTCCGCCGCCCGGTTCTTCTGCGCCGCGAATCCGAGCCAGCCGGCTTCGATCACGCGCGCGCCCAGCTTCTCGGCCAGTTCCACCGTCCGGTCCACCGATCCGCTGTCTACAATCAGGATTTCATCGCAACAGCGCAGGCTCTCGATGGCGCGGGCGATGTTCCGCTCTTCGTTGAGCGTGATGATGGTGGCCGTTATCTTCATGGCGGTCTACAATCCGCCGTCGCCGATCGGCACGAAGGTGAAACACAGAATGAAGACTGCCAGGGCGATCCATGCCAGCTTGCGCCGGCCGGTGCCCAGCTCCGTCGAATCGTAGATCCCCGGATGGCCCCGCCCCAGCCAGAACAGCAGCACCGCCCAGATCAGCCATCCGAGCCAGAACTTTCCCAGCGGCACTAGCAGGACGCACAGCACCGTCGAGATGGTCCGGTGACGCCGCGGAAAGAACGAGTACACAATGTGTCCGCCGTCGAGCTGCCCGATGGGAAGCAGGTTCAATGCGGTCGCGAGCATTCCCACCCATGCGGCGCGCGCCACGGGATGCAGGTAGATATCGCTCGACGCCACCCCCGGGAAAATGAGGCGCTCCAGCAGCCACTCCAAGCCGGGGACGCCAAAATGCAGGCTGCCCTGCTGCTCGATGCCAGGGATCACTTTGGAAAATACCAGGCCCACCGAAAGAGCCGGCAGCAGAAACACGAACCCGGCCAAAGGGCCCGAGACTCCGATATCGAACAGCGCCCGCTTGGAATAAATCGGGGAGCGCACGCGGATGAAGGCTCCGAACGTGCCCATGAACGGCGACGGCAAAAAGTACGGCAGGCTCGCATCCACGCCATGATACGCCGCGGCGATGTAGTGTCCGAACTCGTGCGCCAGCAGGATGGTCAGCAGAGTCAGCGAGAAGGGCAGGCCTGGAAGCAGACCGGCGGGATGCCGCCAGAACCACGCGTACAACGAGAAACTGCGCTCCAGATCCAGCGGCAGGTTGCTTTCGAAATCGTGCTGAATGGCCGCGCCCACCACGGTGCTGGTCGCGAGCGTCAGCGCAAACAGCAGAACATGAAGCCAATAGCGCGGGCGCGAGGGAGCTTCCGCGGCGGCGACGGCTTGGCCGTTACCGTCTTCGGCGTAGAGGGGGTACGAGGCAAGAGGGAGATCCTGAGAGGACACGATGAACCGCCGCGTGCAGCGGTCTACTGCAGCGTCTGTAACTCCTTGCCGGGCTTGAATCGCACGGCTTTCCCCGGCGGGATGGAAACCTCCGCGCCGGTGCGCGGGTTGCGCCCGATCCCCGTCTTGCGCGGCTTCACGTTGAACACGCCAAAACCGCGCAACTCAATGCGGTCGCCCTGTTCGAGCGCCTTCTTCATGGATTCGAAGACGGTTTCGACCGCCATTTCGGCTTTGGTCTTGGTGATGCCGGTCCTGTTTACGACCTCGTTGATGATGTCCAGCTTGATCAAAACTCAGCCTCCTTCTCCAGGCACGGGGCGACATTCCTTCCCGCATCAGTCAACTACATGATAGGATTGAATTTATTCTCATGTCAAGCGAGGTGGGCGTCACCAGTGCCGAATTCCGGCGCGCCTGCGGGCGCTTCTCTACCGGCGTCACCATCGCCAGCGTTTTGGACGCGCAGGGAACACCGCACGGGTTGACAGTGAGTTCCTTCACTTCGGCTTCGCTCGAGCCTCCGCTGATCCTGATCTGCCTGGGCCACCGGGTGAGCGCGATCGACGCCTTCCGCGCGTCGGCGCACTTCGGAATCAACGTGTTAGCAGAGGGCCAGCGGGATCTTGCGGAGCGCTTCTCCCGTAAGGGGCAGGACCGTTTCGATGGATTGAACTGGCGGCGCGGCAAGACCGGCGTGCCGATACTCGCGGGCGTGCTGGCGGCCATCGAATGCGCCGTGCGGCAGCGCTTCACGGCCGGCGACCACGACGTCTTCGTCGGCGAGATGGTGGGCGCGCGCGTGGCCGGCGGTGCGCCCCTGATCCACTTCGCGAGCCACTACCGGCGCCTGGACGCAAGTCGCTGATTATACTGAAGAGAAGGATGAGAGCACGAGTCACTGCCGGGGCGGTTCTGTTGTGCGTGTTGACGCGCGGCGCGCTGGCGCTCGATCCGCAAAAGAGCCTGACGCAGTATTCGCGAACCGTGTGGAGCCAGGAACACGGGCTGCCGCAGGATACCATCCGCGCCATCGCGCAGACCACCGACGGGTATCTCTGGTTGGGCACCGATGAAGGGCTGGCCCAGTTCGACGGCTACGAATTCGTAGTCTTCAACAAGGATAGCGGCGACCTGCCGGGAAATTCGATTACGGCGCTGGCGGCGGCCCGCGACGGGTCGTTGTGGATCGGCACGTCCAACGGCCTGACGTGTTATCGCGACAAACGATTCCATACCTACACCACCAAACAGGGGCTGCCGGATAACGCCATCACCGCGCTGGTGGCGGACCACGCGGGGACGCTGTGGATTGTGGCGGGTGTGTATCTCAGCCGGTATCGGGGCGGGAAGTTCACGAACCTGGCGCCGGGGCCGGACCTGCCCGTGACCGCGGTGCGCGCGATCCGCGAAGACTGGCGCGGTGATTTGTGGGTTGGGGGTTTCGGCGGCGTGGGCAAGCTAGTGGGCGGGAGGTTCTTGCCGGTGGTGGATGCCGCGGAACTCGGTGGCAATATTGTCACGAGCATGCTGCTGGACCGGCACGACAATCTCTGGCTGGGCGGTACCCTGGTGCTGATCGAGCGATCGCCGGCGGGCAAAATCCGAAGGTACACAGAGCGCGATGGCTTGCCCAACGGGCCGGTTCGGGCGCTGTGGGAAGATCGCGATGGCAACATCTGGGTGGGCACCAACGCCGGGCTGGCACGGCTCGAAGCAGGGCGTCTGGTCACCTCCAGCGGGGAAGGCGGATTCCCCCGCGAGATGGTGCGGTGCTTGTTCGAAGACCGCGAGGGCAACCTCTGGGTGGGCGCCAATAGCGGGCTCAACCGTATCCGCGACGATGTGTTTACGGTCTACGGCAAGAGCGAGGGGCTGCCCAGCGACGAGCCCAACACCGTCTTCCAGGACCACGGCGGCCGCATCTGGGTGGGATTCCACGAAGGCGGCCTGCTGCTGTTCTGGGGTGAAAGGCCCAGGCTGTTCACCACCAGCGACGGGTTGCCGGATGACGATGTGTTTTCGATTCGGGAGAGCCGCACGGGCGACCTGCTGATCGGCACGCGCGGAGG
>JBAWDI010000498.1:0-2017 GCA_049590695.1 Bryobacteraceae bacterium | reverse complement strand
TCCAGGGCCGCCTGCTTCTCCGCCAGCGGCAGGGCGCGGCCTTCCCGCACCAGCGCCCGGACGGTTTCGAGAACCTTGTCCAGGCTCTCGGCGTCCTTTCGCGCCAGAGCGCCGATGCGCGCCGCGCGTTCCGCATCCAGGTACAGCGACGCGGTGCGGTATGCCACCTCGTCCCGTTTGCCCACGACGCTTAAGGCAGCTCCGCGCGCGTTCTCTTTCGCCTGGGCCACCGCGAAACTCTGCGGCCGGTTGAACAGATCCTGGATGGCGCGCCCCTGCACGATGCTGGGCGCCGAGCCTTCGATGCTCATGGGAAAACCGTTGCTGTACGCCAGGCCGCTGCCCACCGTGAGGCGGGGCGTGAAGGGATCTTTGGCCACCCGGACCGCCTGCCGGGCGCTCTCCTCTTCGAGGCGGCTCAGAGCGATGTCGGGATTCTGCTTCAGGGCCGTCTCGACGGCCTGCCGCAGCGTCATGGGGCGCACTTCGGCGCGCAGCAGGCAAGCCAATCCCAGGAAGGAGGCTGCTATTATACGCATACCTCATTGTAAGAAAAACCCGGCGCCAGGCCCACCGGGGGTGCCCCCTGGGCCCGGCGCCGGGTGATGGTTGCCCGGTTATGGTTGGGCTTAGTTGAAGTGGGCCGCGTTGATCTCGGCGAAACGCGCCGACTCGGCCGGCAGCTCTTCCAGCACGAACATGGAATTCGACGGGCAGACCGGAACGCACGCGCCGCAATCGATGCAGTCAACCGGATTTACGTAGAGCTGGGGGGCCTCTTCAAAGCCGGCCTCGTCCTTCTTGGGGTGGATGCAGTCCACCGGGCAGGCTTCCACGCACAATTCATCCTTGGTACAGGTGTCCGTAATGACGTATGCCATGCCATTAAAGGTGCAATTCCGGGGCCAGCCGCCCATCAACCTAAACAGCAGAAAACACGACGTATAAATCTGCACTCCCGGGCCCATGGGTGGGTGAATCCACGCACATCCGGCGTGCGGGTTGGTCTATTCACCCGAAATCTGAAACAGCGGCCGGCCCGCCAGCGACGTGCGGAATCCGTAAATCGCGATCAAAGCCACGGCCAGCAGCGGGATCGGCACCAGCCCGATATACCACGCGGAAATGTCCAGCGTCGGCGGGCATGCGCCCAGCAAGTCCAAGGACGTAAACGCGACAATGGCGGCCAGCAGTCCGAACCGCAGGAGTACAAATGCGAGCATGCCAAGGAGGAGCGCGTTATCGAGAATATCCACCCAGGGGGTGGCCGACCCGATGGAGGGGACGACCGACATGATGGCCACGAAAGCCGTCGCGGCGATCCATTGCTTCCGCAGCAGCACGCGCAGAAGAAACAGCATGAAAAAGAAAATCATGCTGGACGAAAGGGCGTCCGGAACCGCGTTCAGGATACCGGCGAATTCGTGCCGCACTCCCAAAAGAGCATTCAGAGACGGGAATGAAGGCTCGCCGCCGCGCAGGGCCGTCTCGATGACAACCAGTATTCCCGCCACCGCGCCGCACCCCGCGCCGTACAGCAAATCTCTCCCCACTAGCGGGTCTCGAATCCCCAGGGTCGTGTACCGGGTCCAGGAAATCATAGTGTGAGGCCAGCGCCGCCGCACCCATGGCTCCAGCGCCAGATAAAAAACCCAAACGACAACAGCATTGATGGCCGCCGCGGCCGCCACCCGCCAGAACCCCGATACCTCCTGCGCGGTCGCGGTGTGGTGCATGTTCAGAAAAAGGCTGGCAGCCCCGCACACAAAGTACCACGCGGTCATTTTCGCGGCGCCTCGCAGGTCCACCTTCCGCGCCCGGTAGTTATACCGTGCGAACAGGCAGGCAACAACCAAAACCAGGTAGAGTACCACCTGAAACGCCGTCTGGTTCCCGCTGTCGGATGGCGCCATCCGCGAGGGGACTGTCCATGGACCGACAATCCGGAACGACACCGGCCGCCCGCGCCACGCCGCGGCTTCCACCCGCAGTTTCGCTCCCGAGCGCGGATCGGCCC
>JBAWDI010000497.1:0-4666 GCA_049590695.1 Bryobacteraceae bacterium | reverse complement strand
GGACTTCACGGCCGACAAGATTGTTCAGGACGAAACGCCGGCGGAAGAAGGCATGGTGGAGTACACCGAGTACGTGGACCCGAAGTATGCCGAGAAGATTATGGCGGAGAGCCTGAGCATGGCAGATGAGCCGGTTCCGGTCTCACCGCGCAAGGGTCCCGCTTCCGAGACGGCTGAACCGGTGGGCGAGACGGCGGTGACGGAGAGCGGGCAGTAGGGTTACAGCGGCATCCGCTCAGGCGGAGCCGCCACCGTTAGAAGCCGTGAAAGAATGGCAAGCTAAAGCATGCCCCACCAAAACAGCCTGATTCCGGAACTGGTGGGGCATGCTTTAGCTTGCCCATTGCCCGCTTGCGGGCGATTTTTTCAGAGCTTCTTAGGGAGCGGAATTGGACAACTACGGAATCAAGACGGATCATTATGGCGGACATTACCGCGGCATTAGTGAAGGACCTCCGCGAACGCACGGGGGTGGGAATGATGGAGTGCAAGCGCGCCCTGGTGGCAGCCAAGGGCGATATCGGGGAGGCGGAAGTCCTGCTGCGCAAGTGGGGCATCGCGTCGGCCGGCAAGAAGTCTGCGCGCACCACCAAACAGGGTCTCATCGGGAGCTACATCCACCACGGCGGCCAGCTTGGCGTGCTGGTGGAGGTGAACTGCGAATCCGATTTCGTGGCGCGCACCGACGATTTCAAGGAACTGGTGCACTCTGTCGCCATGCACATCGCGGCGGCCGATCCGCGCTTCATCCGCAAGGAGGACGTTCCGGCGGACGTGCTCGATAAGGAGAAGGAGATCGCGCGCGCGCGAGCCGTGCTGGAAGGCAAGCCGGAGAAGATTCTCGACAAGATCGTCGAGGGCCGAATCGCCAAGTTCTACGAGGAGGTCTGTCTCCTGGACCAGCCGTTCGTGAAGGAAGCCACCCTCACGGTGGGGCAACTGGTGAAGACCAGGATCGCCAAGCTGGGCGAGAACATCGGCATCGCCCGGTTCGTCCGTTTCAAGGTGGGCGACGTGGCGGCGGCCGAAGCGGGTGGCGAAAACCCGGTGCCCGAGCCGGTCTCGCAATAAATACAATGTCCGGCTACAAGCGCATCCTGCTCAAGTTGAGCGGCGAGGCCTTGGCGGGCGGGGCCGCGTTTGGCATCGACGCCGAGCGGGTGAAGCAGTTGGGGCGCGAAGTCGCCGATGTGTCGGCGGCGGGCGTTCAAATCGGCGTGGTGGTGGGCGGCGGCAATATTTTCCGCGGAGTGGCCGCGGCGGCCCAGAAGATGGACCGCGTGACGGCGGACCAGATGGGCATGCTGGCCACCGTCATCAACTCACTGGCGCTCTCCGACGCGCTGGAGCAGATGGGCGTTCCGACGCGCGTCATGACCGCCATCGAAATGCGCCAGGTGGCCGAGCCTTACATCCGGCGCCGCGCCATACGGCACCTGGAGAAGGGCCGGATCGTGATTTTCGCGGCCGGCACTTCCAATCCTTACTTTTCCACGGATACCGCGGCCACGCTGCGGGCGCTCGAAATCAAGGCTGAGGTGATCGCCAAGGCCACCCGCGTGGACGGCGTGTACGACCAGGACCCGCTCAAATTTCCGGCCGCGGTGAAGTACGGCGAAATCACCTATCTCGAGGTGCTCTCGCGAGGGCTGGGCGTGATGGATGCCACATCGATCGCCATGTGCCGCGACAACAAGCTGCCGATCATCGTTTTCAATCTGAACACTCCAGGCAATATAATGCGTATGTCGATGGGCGAGCCCATCGGCACGGTAATTCACTAGCCGCTTTTCGGAGACACTGCGTCATGAAAACCGAACAACAACCAGCACCCGGCAGTCCAGTATTCAACTCCGTGAAGGAAGTCGAGGGCAACCTGAAGGCTCGGATGGAAAAGGCCGTCTCGGATTTGCAGCACGAGATGGCCTCCATACGGACCGGGCGAGCCTCACTGGGGATTCTGGATCATATCCGGGTGGATTACTACGGGACGCCCACCCCGCTCAACCAGGTGGCCAACCTGCACGTCCCCGAGCCTTCCCTGATCACCATCCAGCCGTGGGACGTTTCGCAGATCGGGCCGATTGAAAGGGCCATCCGGGTGTCCGATCTGGGTTTGAACCCCGCCAACGATGGAAAGATCATCCGGCTGCCGATTCCGCCCCTCACCGAGGAGCGCCGCAAGGAACTGGTGAAGAAACTGCACGGGGTGGCCGAGCACCATCGCGTTTCGGTGCGCAACATCCGGCGGGATGGCAACGAAGCAGTGAAGAAGCTTCTGAAGGACAAGAAGATCACCGAAGACGAAGACAAGAAGGCGCACGACGAGATCCAAAAGCTGACCGACGCGTGCATGGAGAAGCTCGACCAAGCGGCCAGGAACAAAGAAAAAGAGGTCATGGAGATCCGGTAGGGGAGAGAGGCGCTGCTACTTGACGCCGCGCTGCGGTCGGAATCGGTCGATCTGCCGTCATCAATGAGGCACTCGAATCTCCAACCCTTCGGTTAACAGCCGAAGGGCTTGTAGCCGCCTCACGTTGCAAACACACGACTTAGACGAGAAGAAACCGAGTTTTGCTGGAATTTGGGGGGACTTTGGGGGTACCCCACCACGCTTCTCCGGGGCCAGTCTCCAGAAATCCCGTGTATCGGGCCGGGGGCGGGCCGAAAGCTAGTAAACGGTACCATCGGATATGCGGGTGATACGATAGGTGGCGTGGTCGTGAAATGAGAAGGCCTGCGCTGGGGCCGGCACGCAGGCGGCGGATAGCATGGCGGTAGTCCAAAGCTTAATCGACGTAATCCGGAAGGGCCACACGCCAGAAGACCGCTGCACGAATGCGCTCGTGTGGCTGCTTCAAAGATGCTCTCCAGAGATCGCTTGCCAAGTGCTTGCGCTTGCGGGCTTATCTGTCGAATCGCCAGATCGCATCCGGGGGCACGTCCAATGGAACCTCACGCATAGCCGCCCGGACGCCGTACTCGAATTCCAAGGCCCTCTGCATGTCGTCATTGAGACAAAGATCCAGCCCGGCATGTGTAGTGCCAGCCAACTCCGGAATCATTTCCGTGGCGCAGCCCACCAATTCGGCCGAGATCTAACGAGGCTGCTCTTCCTATCCGTGGAAAGGTCGGCTCCTGCCGAGGTCAGGCGCCTTGCCGCACGCCTGCCAGGCAAGATCTTCTTCCTATCGTGGCAGCAAATACTGCTGTTCCTGGAGAGCAAAAGGGCCATTCTGGATCACGAGCAGCAAGTCTTTTTCGAAGAATTCTTGGCTTGTGTCCGTGCCGAGAAATTATGGAGGCTGTTCCCGATGACCACCGATGAGCTGAAGGACTTTCTCGCGCATTTCCCCGAGGTGTGGACGAAGCTTGATGCCGCGGAGAACGCCCTCAATGCATTGCTCAAGCTCGTCTGTATCCAGGCCGTCGCGTCGTCCGGCGAGCGTGCGACGGAATGGTCCGCTGGCGCCGATGATTTCTCGGAATCTCTGCCATGCTTGTACTCCACGCTGAAGATTCGAGACTGGCACACGACTTCATCCGCCTATGTGTTCATCAACGCCGCGTTGCGCAAGGTGGGCGTCGTTTTGACGGGGTACCAGGATGATCGGAAGCAGAAGGAAAATTTTCTCAATCGCTGGCAGGGCTCGTTCAAGAGTGCTTTTGCGGCTGATCCGGACATCCGGACTTTTGTCTGGGAGGAGGAAGATGAGTACGCTGGGGACACCGGCTATTTCAAACCAATCGACGGCACAGCGGGCCAACTATTCGACCCATCCAAGATCGAGGTGTTTGCCGACTACTTCTACTGGGGATACTGGTACGAGCTCGATGTGGCCGATTTCAGCAAGGTATCGCAACTGATTGCGAACGACTTCAGGAAGCTACTGAGCGCCTACGGGCCGGGAGAGAGCACAGTGGCGAAGAGAATTGACAGCAAAACCCGGGCGAAGACGGCCGACAAGAAGGGTTAAGCGCCCCCGCCAGGTCAAGGTTTCGCGCTTGCCGCCGCTGCACGCTGTTTTCAAAAATCGAGCGGCGGCCAGTCGCGCGGCACGGCGGCTACGCGCCACCTGGGTGGCCCAATGGCGAAGAGACAAGGCTGGCGCTACGGGCGGCCGGGGCCGAAGACTTGGCGCGGCGGGAACTCAACACCGCCGTCCTCAAGCTGGTGGAACTGGCGGTTTCCTCCCGACCCGCGACTAAATGCGAGACCCGATGTTATAATTATGGAGGAGCAGGTCCGAAATGCGTTGGACAGCAGTGTTGTCTCTTTGGGCCGTCACTTTTGACGCGGGATTTGGTCAGCAGCCGCCTGATCGAAAGCAACCGGTGGTCCTCGCCGAAAAGATCAATGTGCCGGTGAGTGCCGGGACTTTCACCTTCAGTCAGATCACGTGGCTCCCGCGCGAGAAGGGTTCTTACACGCCTCGAATTACCGGGCGGGTCACGAACAAGACCGGGAAGCGCTCAGTTTCCACCACATTCGAAATCCAATTGTTAGGCGACAAGGGACAACCGCTGCTTAGATCCGCTTGGGAGAAGGTTTCGTATAGCCTGGACGACGGCCAAACTGTTCCGCTCTTCGAGAAGGCTCCGGAGGGTTACGGCCTTGCTGGCTTGAGGAAGGCCGATCAAGACCGTGTTTCCGGGGTTGAGATCC
>JBAWDI010000496.1:0-2139 GCA_049590695.1 Bryobacteraceae bacterium | reverse complement strand
TCCGCCGGCCGCCCGGTGCAGGAGGACGGAGCCAGCAGCGGTCTTGCGGTGGCCCTGCCGAGCGGCCGTCGGATCGAAATCGGGCGCGGGTTTGACTCCCGCACTTTGGTGCAGTTGCTGGGCGTGCCGGAGCGGTAGGCATGCTCGGGTGGGGGCCGGCGACGCGGATCTATTTGGCGGCGGGGGCCACGGACATGCGCAAGAGCTTCGAGGGCCTCCACGGTTTGGCGCGCGACCGCCTGCTGTGCGATCCTCTAAGGGGGCATGTGTTCCTGTTCGCCAACGCGCAAAGAAACCGCCTGAAACTCCTGTTCTGGGATGGCAGCGGGCTGTGGGTTTGCGCCAAGCGCCTGGAGAAGGGGCGGTTCCGCTGGCCGGAGTCTGCGAGCGGGCAGGCCAAGGTGATACTCAGCCACGAGGAGCTGGCGCTGCTGTTAGGGGGCATCGACTTGGCCCAGACCAGGCGCCGGCGATGGTACCGGACACTAAGTCAAGACGAACAGATTCCCGCATAAGTTACACTGACAAAACACTTGTAAGTGATCGCACGTTGAGTTATATTATTACTTACTCGCGTGAACGGCATATCTTCCAATCCACTATCCGAAGCCGAGCGAATCACTCAGCTCGAAAAGGAACTGGCCTGGGCCCATTTGAAAATCCAGGTTCTGGAAGAGCGGCTTCGGTTGCAGCGGATCCAGAAGTACGGTCCCGGCAGCGAGAAGCTCAGCGATGCGCAACTTGCTCTGCTGGAACTCGAACCTGGAGTGAGCAACGTCGAAGTCCGGGGGGAAAGCGTTCGCGAGCCGCTGCCGGCATCCACGAACCGGAAGCCCCGTCCGCATCCGGGACGGCAGGAGTTGCCCGCCGGGTTGCCGCGCGTGGAGCGCGTGATTGCCTGCGCCCCGGAACAGTGCACCTGCAAGGCTTGCGGCCAACCCACAGCGGTGATCGGCTACGACGTCAGCGAGCATTTGGATCTGGAACCCGCCCAGTATTTCGTGGTGGTGACTAAGCGCGAAAAGCGAGCCGGCAAACATTGCGAGGGGGGCGGCGTGGCCGCGGCCCGCGTTCCGGCGCGGATCATCGAAAAAGGTCTGGTCAGCGACGGGGCGGTGATCCATACGGTGGTCGCAAAATACTGCGATCACTTGCCGCTGTACCGCCAGAGCGCGATCCTGGAACGGGAAGCGGGCGTCGAGATCAGCCGGGCGACGATGGACGGATGGGGGATGCGGGTGGGCGAGTTACTCATTTCCATCGCGGAAGCGATGCGCCGGGACTTACTCGGCGGCACTTACATTCAGGCCGATGAAGCGACGGTGGATGTGCAGATGCACGATGGGAGGGGGCAGAATCATCAGGCCTACTTATGGCAGTACGGCAGACCGGGAGGCGGCGCGGTGTTCGAGTTCCGGCTGGGGCGGGGGCGCGACGGACCAAAGGAATTCCTGGGACAATTCGAAGGCATTTTGCAGACCGACGGCCACGGCGCCTATGATCGCGTGGGCGGGCCGAAGATCGTGCATGCCGCCTGCTGGGCGCACGCGCGCAGGAAGTTCTTCGAGGCGGCCAAGCTCAATCCCAGCGACGTGGCGGCCACGCGCATGGTGGCGCAGATCGACGATCTGTTCGGGATCGACGCCCAAGCGCGCGAACTGAACCTCGACCACGCCGCACGCCATGCGCTGCGTCTGGAGCGGGCCAAGCCATTGCTGGAGATCATCCGCGGGGAGGCCGAGGCGGCCCGCGACGCTTGCTTACCTTCCAGCACGTTGGGGAAGGCGGCGAACTATACACTCTCGCTCTGGCGGAAGCTCAGGCGCTTCCTGGAGTATCCCGAGTTGGAGCTGAGCAACAACCTGGCGGAGAACTCGATGCGCCCGGTGGCTTTGGGCCGGAAAAACTGGATCCACGTAGGGAGCCAGCAGGCCGGGCCGAAAGTGGCGGCCATTCTATCCATCGTGGAAAGCTGCCGCCGGCTGAAGATTCCGATCAAGGAATATCTGGCTGGCGTTCTGCCAGGCTTGGCCGACAGGTCCGTTCAGCGACTCGCGGAACTTACACCTAAGGCTTGGGCGGCGCGGCGCTACTCCAAGCCGCCGTCTCTGTCAACCCTGTAGTTCCTCTGACGGATAC
>JBAWDI010000495.1:0-3051 GCA_049590695.1 Bryobacteraceae bacterium | reverse complement strand
ATCCCCCAAATGGCGCGCGCCAAAGTGGACATCCGCTCCGAAACCAATCGGAAAATGGACGAACTGGTGGACCTGCTCGGCGCCGCCGTGGACCGCGCCCGCGAGGTCGAGAACCAGCGCGCCACCGGCGGCAAAGTGGCGGCCAAGCTCAAAGAGATCGGGTCGCGCCCGGCTGCGGCCCTCCCCGAAAACGCCCCCATTCTCCAGTACGTGCGGGCCGTGGACGCCCACCTCGGCATCCGCTCCCATCTGGACTGCTCCTCCACGGATGCCAATATTCCCATGTCGCTGGGAATCCCGGCCATCGCCATCGGCGGTGGTGGAGTGGGCGGAGGCGTTCACACCACCCAGGAATGGTTCCGGCCGGAAGGGCGCGACCTGGGCCTCAAGCGCATCTTTTTGACCATGCTGCTGCTGATGCGCGATCCCGTGCCTGGTGGGAGCGGGAAGTGCAAACCCGTCACGAATTCCGGGTGAACCGCCGCCAGGCGGAAGCGGCCCTGGTCCTCAACACCGTGGTCTGGGGCGCCACGTTTGTCCTGGTGAAAGCGGCGCTGCTCGACGTCACGCCCCTCCTGTTCCTGGCGCTGCGGTTCTCCCTGGCCACCGGGGCGCTTCTGGCGCTGTTCCGCGTGTCCGGATGGGTTCCCTTCACCTGGAGGGCGGCGGCCGCGGGGGCGCTTGCCGGCGTCTTTCTCTTCTCCGGCTATCTACTCCAAACTCTGGGGTTGCGGCTCACCACGGCGCCCAGGTCGGCCTTCATCACGGGCTTGACATCCGTGATGGTACCTTTGCTCGCGGCGCTCGTCTATCGGAACAGGCCCCAGGTTTCCGAGGTGGCTGGGGTGCTGGTGGCTACCGCCGGACTGGCCCTGATGACGCTCCAGCACGCCGCCGGTTCGATCAGTCGGGGCGACCTGCTGACGTTTTTCTGCGCCATCGGGTTCGCCGCGCACATCGTGACCCTGGGCCACTTCTCCGAAAACATGCGCTTTCAACTGTTGTCCATCGCGCAAGTGGGCGCCGCCGCCCTGCTGGCTCTGTCGTTGTTCTGGTGGGCCGAGACGCCCCACGTCCGCTGGCGGCCCGCGGTGATCTGCGCGATACTGGTGACAGGGCTATTAGCTACTGCTCTGGCTTTTACGATTCAGGCGTGGGCCCAGCAGTACACCACCTCGACTCGGACTGGGCTGATTTACATGCTGGAGCCGGTTTTCGCCTGGATTACGTCGTATTGCATCGTGGGTGAGGGCCTTTCGGGACGCGCCGCCGCGGGCGCCGCTCTCATCCTGGGTGGGGTTGTGCTGGTGGAGCTGAAACCCTTGAATCCGCGGCTGCATCCACCAGGGTAGCGATTACACGCAGGAGACAAGAAGGTCCATGAGTATCTTTGACAGATTGCGCACGCAGAAGTTTCTTACGTTCACGTTGGTGCTGTTCACGCTGTCGATCGGAATCGTGATCGGCACCCTGATCAACTCGGGTGTACAGGCGGCCAAGGCTAACCAGGTGGCGCCCGGAGCGACGCCGCTGGTCATCCCCAACCCCGTTGAACTGTCCAACACGTTCAGCCAGATTGCCAAGCAGGTGGAGCCTTCCGTGGTCAACATTTCCACCACCTATTTGCCGAAGCCTGTTGTGCGGTCGACCCCCCGGAGCGGGAAGCGCCAGGTGACGCCGCCGGACGACCAGGACCAGGGCGACAACGGCGGGATGGACGACTTTTTCCAACGTTTCTTCGGCGGTAGTCCGTTCGGTAACGGCGCCCCCGACATGCCCCAGCAGAAGGGCTATGCGCTGGGCTCCGGCGTGGTGGTGGACCCGGCCGGCTACATCCTGACCAACAATCACGTGGTCGATAAGGCCGACCGCATCCAGGTGAAATTCACCGGAGATCCCACCCAGTATGACGCCAAGGTGGTGGGTGTGGATGCGCCCACCGACCTCGCCGTGATCCGCGTGGAAGGCAAGAAGAACCTGGTGGCCGCCAAAATCGGCAATTCCGACGCCGTGCAGGTGGGCGACTGGGCCGTCGCCATCGGTTCGCCGTTCGGCCTCCAGGCCACCGTGACCGCGGGCATCATCAGCGCCAAGGAGCGCGATGTCGATCCGGAATCGCAGTTCCAGCACTTCCTGCAGACCGATGCCGCCATTAACCCCGGCAACAGCGGTGGGCCGCTGCTCAATATCCGCGGCGAAGTGATTGGCATCAACACCGCCATCGCCACCAATTCCCTGTCGCGCGGCTACCAGGGCGTGGGCTTCGCCATGCCCATGAACATGGCGGCAATGGTCTATAACCAGATCATCAAGAACGGCAAGGTGACGCGAGGCGGAATCGGCGTCCAGTTTGTGCCGTCCGACACCGATAAGGCCCGCGCCCTGCTGAAAGAAGCGGGCGTCACCGAAGGCGTGTTCGTCGAAACGGTCACAGCGGGCGGCGCGTCCGACAAGGCCGGCATCAAGGACGGCGACATCATCGTGTCGCTCAACGGCAAGCCGGTTCGCAACGGCAGCGATCTGGTCGACACGGTGACCACGACGCCCGTGGGCACCGCGCTCGACATCGGGGTGTTGCGCGATCGTAAGCGCCAGAACTTCCGCGTCGTGGTCGGCGATCTGGCCCAGCTTTTCCCGGAGCGGTTCGGCGCGGGGAACGAGCAGGAATCGAATAAGGCCGAAGGCTCCGCGGTGAGCCTGGGCATGCGGCTTGAGAACCTCACCGACCAGCGGCGCGAGACTTTGGGCCTCAAGGAAAAAGGCGGCGTCCGGGTCTACTCGGTGGAACCCGACTCCTTCGCCGACGACATCGGGCTGCTGGCGGGCGATGTGCTGACTTCCATCAATCATCAGCCCATCAATACCGTCGACGATGTGACCCGCGTCCGCAACACGCTGAAGCCCGGCGATCCGGTCATGTTCCGCGTGCTGCGGAAAGCGCGCGGTCCCAACGGCGATTGGTCCCCGGAGTTTGAGGCCGGCACGCTCCCCAACCCTCGCTGACGCTTTGTGGGGCAGATTTTCAATCTGCGGCCGATTTTCAATCGGCCT
>JBAWDI010000494.1:0-4502 GCA_049590695.1 Bryobacteraceae bacterium | reverse complement strand
GGCCTGAGGCTGGGCTGGCGGAGTTGCCGCCGGGGTTGCCGCCGGGGTTGTCGCTGGCGGTTGGCCCTGCCGCCCCTGGGCGCGAGCCTGCGGTGGTTGCTGCGCCAGCAAGAGGATGAGCAGCGGGGCAATCGGGGTTATTGCACGTCTGAGAAGAGAGTTGGCCATTTGGGTGAATGATACCCCAAAACTTCAGGCCGGCGGCGGGGGTAGGTGGGACATCGGAACCGGCGGCGGCCCGCTGCGCATCAGGCCACACGATACTTGTCGCTGCATTCCTGGGAGCAGAAATAGAAGATCTCTCCGTTGACAGTCCGCGTGATGCTGGTGGCGGTCGAGACATAGGTGCCGCACACCGGGTCCTTCTTGAGTTCCCCTCCGGAGCGCACCGCGGGCGGTTGCCGGGCCGCGCTCCGCGGCCCGAGAGTGGAGCGGAAACCCTCGAAGACGCTCCTGAGGATCGCCCTCACCAGCCAGAACAGCAATACGGGGAGGACAATGAATCGAAAGAAGAGCCGGATCATGGAATCGGGGCGGGACGCGCTGCTCCCACCCCGGAATCTAGCTTACTACTACTTCTTCTTCTTAGAGGTACTCTCTTTTGCGTTGGGGTTCTTATAAGAAACATCCACGCTGGCGTTGAGGGTGGTCAGCATGTCCTTGGCCGGTTGCGCAAACTGGCCGGTGGGAGCCAACGCGAGGTACTTCTGGAATGCTTCCACGGTCCCGGGAACCGGCGTCACCTTGCCATCCGCCCCCAATGCCGCCTTGCCCACCAGGTAGACGCCATATTGATAATAGGCGTCGGCGTAATTCGGATCGGCGGCGATGGCCTTTTGGAACGCGTCGGCCGCGGCATCGGCCTGATTGGCATTGGTCAGCACGGCGCCGAGATTGTAGTAATACTTGCCGGCATTGGCCGGGTCGAGTTGCGCGGCCTTGGTCAGCTCGGCCTGGGCGTCGGGGATCTTCTTGGCCTGCACCAGCGCCAGGGCGTAGTTGTTGTGGGTGGCAGCGTCTTCGGGCTTCAGCGCGATGGCTTTGCCGTAGGCATCCAGGCCCTTCTGTGCGTCGGCGTCGAACTCCGCCCCCGTCTTGGTGGCTGCCAGCTTCATGTACGCGTCGGCCAGGTTGGCCCAAACGGCCAGTTCGGTGGGACCGACCTCGCTGGCTTTGGTCAAGGATTGAACGGCATCTTCGTACCCCTTCTGCCGTTCGGCGGGAGTCGGCGCCGCTGCAGCGGCGGCCATAGCCGTCATGCCAACGTTGAAGGCGTCGTTCAACTCCTTGTGCTGTTTCAACTGCCCTTCGCGCTCTTTGAGGTTCTTCTCCAACGTGGCCTTCTGCTCGGCGGTCATGCCGCGCTCCATCTCCTTGGTGAGCTGGCCGGTTTCGGCGGCCTTCTGCATCACCGACTGGGCCGCATCGCGTTCTTGCTTGGAAGCCTGCAAATCGAAAGAAACATCGGTGGGATCGCCCAACTTCGACCTGACGCCCTGCCTCTTATCGACGTCTTTGCCGTCCACTTCCACCGTGACGATATAATTGCCCAGCGGCAAACCGTTGTAGAAGTAGTGCCCCTTCTTGTCGGTCTTGGTCTTGTAGTGTGCGGTAATGTCGGTGCGGTCGAGCTTTATCACGGCGCCCACCATCGGCTTCCCGTCCTCGCCCTTCACTTCTCCTTCGATGGCCGTGATCTGGGCCAGCAAAGTGTACCCAAAGAACAGGAGCCCGGCGGTCGCCAGGATCGTGTTGCGGAACTTCATAAAACCTCCAACTGAGACTCGTTTGTATTAAATACTAGTATACTGTATCTCGTTTTGCCGCCGTCCGCGATATGGCACGTGCGCTTTTTTACTCGTCGAACAACCCGATCTGCTCCTTGGGAACGGTTCTGGCCTTCCGCTTCTTCAGCGGACTCCCCACCACCCCCAGCACCTGGACGGACTCGACCGCGGCCCGTGGAATGAAAACCCGTTGCTGGTTGCTGTACGGATCCGGGGGAATCACCGTAAACCCGTAAGGCTCCAGTGGGAGCAGATTGTTGGGCATGATTCCCTCCATCACCTCGCCGTCCCGGAACTGGAGGCTCACCCAGAGCCCCTCCATTTTCGGGCGGGTATTGAAGACCTGCCGCCCGGCCCCCCCGGCACCCTCAAAATCGCGCACAAAAGAGATGGTTTTGATCTCCTCGTAGGGGACGGTCGAGACGTTGCCCTGCGCCGAAAGCAGATCCACTCCAGCCGGTTGCAAGTAGGAAGCCGGATTGATGTACCCGGCCAGCGGTTCCTTCTGGAATCTCCGGATGACCGCTTTTTTAGTGGTGGAACTGGCCAAATCTTGCCTCTTTTACTACAAGTATGTTTCAATCATTTCGGCGCTTATTGTATCATTGGCACGATGTCCGGAGTGCCGAACGCAAATTCCGCCCGCTTTTGTAACCAGATGACCGCGTTTTTGAACTTCTGCCGTCTGGAAAACGGCCTCTCCGCCAACACAATGGAAGCCTATGCCACTGATCTTTCAAGGTTTAGCACATTTCTAGAAGAGGGTGCGGCGTTGCCAGGCGCGGAAGCGCTCCGCCATTATCTGGATCATCTATACCAATCTGGCTTGAGCAGCCGGTCCATCGCCAGACATCTTACCACTCTGAGAAACTTCTACGGTTTTCTGCTGAGGGAAGGGCTCGTCGAGTCTGACCCGACGGAGCACTTGCGCACGCCGAAGCAATGGCAGACGATTCCTAAGTTTCTGAATTTAGAGGAGATCGATAGAATTATCGCGGTTCCAGACAGTTCCCGCCCCACGGGTCTGCGGGACCGCGCTATGCTGGAATTGCTTTACGCCACCGGTTTGAGGGTCTCGGAGTTGTGCCGGCTGGGGGTCGGCGACCTCAACCTGGACCTGGGGATTCTGAGGACTACCGGCAAGGGTAATAAGCAGCGTCTGGTGCCAGCGGGGAAGGAAGCCGTCCGCGCCGTCGAAGATTATCTCGCCAACGGCCGCGGCGCTTTGCTCAAGGGCCGGGCCAGCCGATACCTTTTTATAACCGCGCGCGGCGGTTGCCTCACCCGCCAAGCGTTTTGGAAGCTCCTGGCCGGATACGGCCGGAAAGTAGGGATATTCCATGGGCTTACGCCCCATGTGCTTCGTCATAGCTTCGCCACCCACCTGCTGGAGGGCGGGGCCGACCTGCGTAGTGTACAGGTCATGCTGGGGCACGCCGACATCTCGACCACCCAGATTTATACGCATGTCATGCGGTCGAGGCTTCGGGACACTATAGAGAAACACCACCCGCGAGCCTGAGCGGAGACCCGATGCGATGAGCGATTACATCTACATGCTGGAAAGCCACCTGAGTCCGGATCAGAACCGGGTGGTACAAGACGTGCAAGCGGCTGCTGGACAGGCCAACGTCAACGTGTTCCTGACGGGTGGCGCGATGCGCGACATGCTGGCTGGATTCCGCATCCGCGATCTGGACTTCGTCGTGGAAGGCAATGCGCTAAAGGTGGCGAAAGCCCTCTGCGAACATGCCGGCGCCAAAACGGTGCTGGAGGACGACACCCGCAAGAGCGCGGAACTGGTGTTCCCCACCGGTGTCACGGCACAGATTGTCATGTCGCGGCAGGAAAAATCCGCGCGCGCGGGTGGCAAGCCCCAGGTGACCGCGGCCACCATCCAAGAGGACCTCAGAGGCCGCGACTTCACGTGCAATGCCATCGCGCTGTCCCTGAATAAGGCTTCGCGCGGGCTTCTGCTCGACCCCTTGAATGGGCTGGAGGATATCGATCGTCACGAGCTTCGCGCGTCCAGCGCGTACGGCTTTTACGACGATCCGTCCCGGCTGCTTCGCCTGGTTCGGTTCCGCGTACGCCTGGGCTTCACGGTGGAGGAGCGCACCCAGATGCAGGTGGCCAACGCGCGCGACGCCGGGGTGGAGAAGACGATTCCGCCGCGGGCCCTGGCGGAGGAGCTCAGACGCATCGGCACCGAAGACAATCCCGCCGACATTCTGCGGGCGCTCGGCGAGGCCGGTCTGCTGACGCTGTTCTCGCCCGTGCTGGCCGGTCCCAAAATCAACCTGCCCGGCATCACCAGGTTCGAAAGGCTCAGCCGCCTGTTGCCCGACGACGCCCGTTCGCGCGCGGCGCGTTTCGGACCTTTCATGTGGGCGCTCACCGAGAGGCTTACCCCCAAGGAGAAGCACGCCCTGATTGCCACTACCGAGATGCCCAAAGCAGAGGTGGATCAGTGGCAGAAGCTGGAAGCTCGCGCCAAGAAGCTGGAGACGGCGCTTCGTTCGGCGCGCATCAAGAAGCCCTCGCAGGTGTACCACATTGTTTCCCCGGCGGCGCCGGACGAGGTGCTGTTTCTGATGTACCATTCGCCCCTCAAACCGGTGCAGGAGCGGCTGCGAAACTACTACCAGAAATATCTACCCGCGATTCAGGAGATCACCGCGGAAGAGTGGGCCGCGCTGGAAGGCAAGCCAGGGA
>JBAWDI010000493.1:0-13435 GCA_049590695.1 Bryobacteraceae bacterium | reverse complement strand
ATTTCGAGCTGCTCGATGGCCGCCGCGCGAAACGTATCGGCCGCGCAGAGCAGCACCGAGCGTCCCTCATTGTGGAAGCGCCGGGCCAGCTTGCCGATGGTGGTGGTCTTGCCGGAGCCATTCACGCCCACGACCAGGATCACAGCGGGCGGCTCAGCCACGCGGGCCGGCGCCCGCTCGCTGGCTTGGAGGATTTCGAGCAGTTGTTCGCGGATGAGGCCCTTCAACCCGGCGGCGTCGCCCAACTGGCGGCGTTCGACGCTCTGGCGGATGCGCTCGAGAATTTCGTCGGTGGTGCGCACGCCGATATCGGCCGCGATGAGCGTGGATTCCAGCTCGTCGAGCAGGTCCGCATCGATTTCTTTCTTCCCCTGCAGGGCGTCTTCGAGCGCGGAGACCAGCCCCGCGCGCGTCTTCTCGACGCCGCTTTTCAATCTGTCCAGCAGGGATGGCTCTTGCTCGACGGAGCCGAATAGAGTCTGGATCATTTTGTTCTATTCTACCAGCACCGTTCAGCCCGCCCTTTTCCCGGGGTGCCGGCGCGACAGGCCGCGATCCAGCCCGGGTAAAACTGCTCCACCAGCACGAACCGGCCGCCACAGCCCGCCCGCACGAGAAAGTCCCGCTGCTCGAGGCGCCACGCCACGGGCTGTATTGTACCGTTGCGCTCATCCTCCCAACGGTACGGCGGCCTGGCGTGGAGGTATTCGTATACACGGCACCAGACCTTCTTTCTGCCGACCAGCCGGAAGTTGGGGCTGGCGCTGAGGAACGCCTCGTGAGACCAGGTGCGTTCATTCGGCATCGCCCCGAGGACGTCCTGGCTCTGCTTTCTATGCCCTGCCGCGTTGGCGTTCCGCCAACCACCGCAGCAAATCCGCCCTTGCAGCTCTGGTATCGAAGGTTGCCCCGTTTATCCGGTTGTTGCCCAAATGAACGGGATTCAGGGCCCGGTGTGATTGGGGGCCGTTGTTGGGAAGAATTGGGGGTGGTGAAATCGTTGCGTAAGGGTAGGTCACGGCGCGACCGGCAGCGGCGGAACCGGACTGTCCGGAGCAACGGCGACGACAACTTTCGACATTTTCCCGCGATAAACGACCTGCAATTTCTGTTCCTCAATGAAGTCACGGAAATAAGACCCGTGTAGGATGTAGACCGCCTTGCCGGAAGGGACCATCCCGGGGTACCCCGGGAGCGGCGGGAACTTGTCGGTTCTTGAGATGGCACGATAGAAATTCAGCGGCGATCGGTACGCTCCGTCTGCTGTAAAGTCCTGAATGCCGTAAGTCCGATTCCAACGTTCGATCACGCCATAAACCTCCTTCAAGTCTGCGGCATTTTCATATTCCCCGAAATAGGTGTATCGGAGGCACAGCAGGTAATGTGCAGCCAGGCATAAAAACACTCCAGCGATAACATGACCCAGCCAGCGCGAGAGCGGCGATTCGGCCGGTGACGCGGCAACGGCGGCGATCAGCAGCGTGCATAACGGCAGAAAAAAGATTCCCGTCCGCGACATCGGCAGCGGCAGCTTGGCAAGCCGGAAGGCAAGATAGTGGGCGGTCAGTGTCAGGATCAAAATGCCCACTACGCTGGCCGCGATTCGCGCTTGCACGCTTCGGCGAAACTCCCGATCCAAGCTTCCCAGAATCAGCCGGCAAGCACAAAGGACGCCCAACGCGAGAAGCAGCAATAATCCCACGGATTTGAGCGCTTCGACATTCGCGAGCGGAGCCCACAGCCGATGCAACGATGCGTCCACCAGGCTCCGCGTCATTTCGCCGAGAGATCCCGCGCCGTACCAAAGCTCTTCCCGCGGATAATGTGCGATCGGGTAGCCGCACATGCCGAGCGAGACCACCAGAGCAGGCAATACACAACAGCCGGTAATGCGGAGCATGGAATCCGCTCCGCGCCGCCGGATGGCCCAAATCACAATGACCAGAAGCGCCGCGGAATCGACAAAAGCGAACGAGAGATTTGAAGCGAAGGACAAGCCAATCGCGGCCGAGGCCAGAGCGCTGGAGACCGGCACGGACTTACGGCCTGTCCGGGTATGCCACACGGGAATCGCGAGCGCCGCCATGAGAAATGCATTGGCTAAACTGTAGCCCCGCGCTGCGGCAAAGAAATCCAGGACGAATGGGTTGTAAACCAGGCAAATCAAGGTAGCGAATTGCAGCGCGAATCGGCCGGTAATGGCCCGGCAGAGGAAATAAGCGACTGAGATGTAGAGGGCCGCACCGAGCAGGGCGGGAAGCCGAACCGTAAGAGCCGAAACTCCAAAGACATGCGTGCTGAGCCAAATCAGCAGGGTGTTGAGAACGTGATTGTTGGGCAACGGATACCAGATGAACTTCGCCTCTCGGCCCCCAAACCAAAAATAAGTATCGGCTTCGTCGAGTGTGATGGCCTGCTGAACTGCTCGCAAAATCGACCATACGAGTGCGAAGGCTGCCGCTACGCGCAGCACCCAAATCTCGAAAGTCGGGCGCATCATGCCCCGGTACCCTGCGACGGCGCGGCGAAGGCCCGACCATAGTTGCTGCTGGGCTCAGGACGCAACCGGGTACTCAGTCCATCGCTAGACGGGCAATCCGGCCCTGCAAATCGGGAACAGTCGTTGCGGACCATTGATCTCAATACCTCAATACAAGGACCCGCTCAGAAGAAATTCAACTACAGGTTGGCCTAGTTCTTGGGGCTCTCTCATTTACGGCTCATTGTTTATCTCTCCATCCCCGCTCAAATCAAAGACCGCTGAGCCAGTGGTTTCAACTACAGGATGCGCGATACAATCACGGTGACCGCGAAGTTTGCGGTGGAGCGGGCTGTCTCAAAGCTCGCGCTCAGGTTGCCGGGAAACGCCTTTCTTAAGACCTATGTCAATGGCACCTCCAGCGTGTCTTCCAAGCACATTGCACCAGAAGGGCCGGCGGCGCGGCCTGGCGCTGCCGCTTGCCTTCCTGGGCCTCTTGGTCCTGGATGGGCTGCTCTTCCGCACGCCATTTTATCCGTCGATTCTGCAAATGGACTCTTCCACGGGAGTCTTCGAGCTGACGCTGCGGCGGGAACAGCAGGCGCAGGCACTGAACGGCGACAACCTGGTGGTCACTCTGGGCGATTCGCGCTTTGCGTATTTGCCGCGCCTGGCGAACCAAGTGACAGCGCAGACCGGATATGTTTTCCGGCACGCGGGCGTGGCGGGCACCGACGTGCGATCGTGGTTCTACATGCTGCGCGATCTCGACCCGACGGCCCGGCGGTATCGCGCCATCGTGTTCGGGGTGACGGATTACGACGACGAAGACGAGTTCTTCACCCCCGATGACGACATCCGCGCATTGCATTACGCGATCGCGCGGCTGCGCTGGAGCGATGTGCCCGGGTTTGCGCTATCGTTCCACAGCCCGAAGGTCCAATGGGAAGCGTTGCGCGGCTCCTCCCTGAAGGGCATTGTCTATCAGAGCGATCTGCTGGCGTTTCTCGCGAAGCCCACGGAGCGCATACGGCGCGCGCGGCTTGAGCACCGCGAGTACGAGAAATGGACGTATGATTACCTGGAGACTCCGCGGAGCATGGCGGGGCTGCGGATCGACTGGACCGCCTGGAAGGTGACGTTTCCTCCGGGGCTCGACCAGGACCAGCGGGACACGGTGAACAACACCCTGATGAGCCCGCCGGCGCCGCAGACGGGACGGCTGGCGGCCTTCCGCCGCGCGTGGTACGGCCGGATTCTCGAGCGCTACCGCGGTTCGCCGACGAAGATTATTTTCGTGCGGCTGCCGCGCGCCCCAATTCCCCGCCCCGACGGCCTGGTGCGCAAGAAGAGCAGCACCATCCGCGACTTTGCCTCCCGGCCCAACGTTCTGCTGTGCGACGAACATGCGTTCGATTCGCTGGAACACCCCGAATTGTTCCGCGACGGTATGCACTTGAATCGGGCCGGGATCGCGCGGTTCTCGCCGATGCTGGCGGAAGAGATCGGCCGGATGCTCGGCCGGGCGGCGCGGTAGCCATGCTCTTCAACACCATTCAGTTCTTCATTTTCCTGGCGATCGTGCTGGCGCTCTTCTATAGCAGCCCGCGGCGTTTTCGGAGATATATCCTGCTGGCGGCCAGCTACTTCTTCTACGCCTGCTGGAATTACAAGTTCATCGCGCTGCTGCTGACGCTGACGGCCATCGACTACACGGCCGGCATCTGGCTGGAGAGGGTTCCGGCAGGCCCCAAGAAGAAGGCGCTGCTGATTCTGAGTCTCTCGGCGAACCTCGGATTCCTCGGCTTTTTCAAATACTATAATTTCCTGGCGAGCAACGTGGCGCTGTTGCTGGCGAAGCCCAGCCACTCGTTCTGGTTGGAAATCGTTCTTCCCTTGGGTATCAGCTTTCACACCTTCCAGAGCATGTCCTACGTGGTGGACGTGTATCGCGGCGAGCAGGAGGCCGTGCGCAGCCCGATCGACTACGCGCTGTTCATCTGCTTTTTCCCGCAACTGGTGGCAGGGCCGATTGTCCGGGCGCACACTTTTTTCCGCGACCTGTTCGATTGGCGGCCGCCCTCGTCCGCCGAGGTTTCGAACGGCATTCTCCTGATGGCGCTGGGCCTGACCAAGAAGATGGCGTTCGCCGACCAGTTCGCCAAGGTCGCCAGCCGTTACTTCAGCGATGTCGCCGGAAACCCGGGAATGGTCACCGCCTGGAGCGGCGTGTTGGCGTTCGGACTGCAAATTTACTTCGATTTTTCGGGATACACGGACATGGCGATCGGGATGGCGAAGCTGCTCGGGTTCCATTTTCCGGTGAACTTTCGCCGGCCCTATCTGGCTTCGAGCATCACGGATTTCTGGCATCGCTGGCATATCTCGCTGTCGACGTGGCTGCGCGACTATCTCTACATCCCGCTCGGTGGGAACCGGCATGGGCAGTGGATGACGTACCGGAACCTGGCGATCACCATGCTTCTGGGGGGACTGTGGCACGGGGCAAGCTGGAATTTCGTGATCTGGGGCGGGTACCACGGCGCGCTGCTCAGCGTGGAGCGGGTTTTCCGCGGCAAACGGCCCATCCGCGAGGAATGGAACTGGCTGTACCCCGTGAAGGCCATTGTGACGTTCGGCCTGGTGCTCATCAGTTGGGTCTTCTTTCGGGCGGCCGATCTTCCGCAGAGCATGCAGGTTTTGGGTCAGATGTTCTCCCGCCCCGGAGGCCACACGCTGCTTCAGCACTGGCACGTGGGGCTGGCTCTGATCGCGCTGGTCCTGGCGGTGGTGGAAGAGAAGTTCGACTGGTTCGAGCGGATGGTCGAAGCGCCCGCGTGGGCATACGCCACCGCGCTGGCAGCGATGTTCCTCTGTCTGGAAGTGTTCGGCGTGATCGACGCATCCATTCCGTTCATTTACTTCCAGTTTTAGGGGCGCGTGGCGCAGGCCGAGAGTGTGCGCCACGCCGCCCGGCTACCATTGAAACCAGTGGGCGACCGGGACCACGACGCTGTTGCTCCGGTTGCCTGCGTTGTCGATCAGGGTCACTCTGACGTTCATCGGCCCCAGCAAAGTACTGAACGGTTGGGGCAAGTCCCCGGAAGAGACGGTGCCGCTGTCCACGCCGGCTTTATTGAGAAAGGCTCCTCCCAAGCGGTAGCCCGTGCCGGAGTCGGGTTCGAACAAGATCCACGCACAGCCGAGATCGGTAGCACCCGCGCCTCCGCAGGAGGCGCCGAATGTGATTTTGCCGGCCGCGCCCGAGAAATCCAGGTTGACCGTGAGTACGCCTGTGCCCGACACTTGAACGGCGACGTTTGAGATGACCAGTGCCCCCGGCGGCGCCTGCACGATGAACGTCGTGGAACGTCCCGAAGGCCCGCTGTTGGTTTGCACGTAGAGTTGCCACGATCCGGCAGTCAGGGTGACGCCGGTTACGCCCAAGCTCGTATCGCTATTGAGCGTCACCTGCGAGGACGCCAGTTGCTGGCAACTGCCCGAACTGGGGCAGAACCACACCACGATGGGCAAGTAGAAGCCCGTCCCCGTGATCGTCCCGCTGAAGGGCTGATTGGCTGCCGGCGTGGTGTTCCAGGAATAGCTGATGACCGTCGGCCCGCCGCCCGTCCCTCCCGACTGAACCACCGTGAATGGCATGGAGCGCGCCGAAGGCCCGGCGTTGGTTTGCACGTAGACCTGCCACGATCCGGCGGTGGCCAGAATGACATTGCTCACGCCTATGCTGGTCGCGCTGTACAGCGTCACCTGCGAGGCCGCCAGTTGCAGGCAACTGCCCGAGCTGGGACAGAACCATACCGCGATGGGCGAGGAGAAGCCTGTGCCCGCGATCGTCCCGCTGAACGGCTGATTGGCCGTCGGCGTGGTGTTCCAGGAATAGCTGATGACCGTCGGCCCGCCGCCTGTCCCTCCCGACTGAACCACCGTAAATGGCATGGAGCGCGCCGAGGGCCCGCCGTTGGTTTGCACGTAGACCTGCCACGATCCGGCGGTGGCCAGAACGACATTGCTCACGCCTATGCTGGTCGCGCTGTACAGCGTCACCTGCGAGGCCGCCAGTTGGAGGCAACTGCCCGAACTGGGACAGAACCATATAACGATGGGCAAGGAGAAGTTTGTCCCCGAGATCGTCCCGCTGAACGGCTGATTGGAGGTGGGCGTAGTAGTCCACGTGTAGCCAGTGACCGTCGGCGCCCCCGTGGGCCCCACCGTGAACGACGCGGACCGCCCCGAAGGCCCGCCGTTGGTCTGCACGTAGACCTGCCACGAACCGGCAGCCAGGGTGACGCCGGTTACGCTGAGGCTGGTCGCGCTGTTGAGCGTCACCTGCGAGGCCGCCAGTTGCTGGCAACTCCCCGAGCTGGGACAGAACCACACCACGATGGGCAAGGAGAAGTTTGTCCCCGTGATGGTCCCGCTGAACGGCTGATTGGGCTGGGGCGTGGTAGTCCATGAGTAGCCGGTGATCGTCGGGGCGGACGACGGCGTCCCTCCCACCACAAACGAAGCGGAGCGCGCCGAAGGCCCGCCGTTGGTCTGCACGTAGACTTGCCACGATCCGGCAGCCAGGGTGACGTTGGTCACGCTCGCGCTGGTGGTGCTGTTGATGGTCACCTGGGACGCCGGCAATTGCTGGCAACTCCCCGAGCTGGGGCAGAACCACACGGACATGGGGGCGACGAACCCCGTCCCCGTGATGGTTCCGCTGAAGGGCTGATTGGGCAGGGGGGTGGTGGTCCAAGTGTAGCCGGTAACCGTCGGCGCCGCCGCCGTCGTGGTCGTGGTCAACGTCACGCCGCTGTAGGTCGCGTAGGCGGCCACGTCGACGTACCAATCGCCGGCAGCCGGGTTGGTGATGCGGATGGACTTCGATGTGCTGGTACCGACGGATAACGCGTCGGACAGGCAGGTGTCCAGGAAAAAAACAGTCGCGCACACCGCCGGCGCGCCCTTCCTCAGGAAGAGGTCCACCATGCCGCTCCCGCCGCTGGTCGAGACCGAGAAAGCAGACATTCCGGGTGGAATGGTGACGCGGTAGAACGTTTCGCCGCTCATGACGTCGCTCAGACCGGATAGGGTGGTGTTGGGGTCCAGCACAGTGGGCGTTATCAGGGCGGCTGTGAGCGATACTCCGGAATACGCCGCATACCCATCCACCTCAATGAGCCAGTTCCCCGCGATAGGATTGGCAAAAGACAGCGTTTCGAGGGTGGTGCCGGTGCCCACGATGCTTATAGAATTACCGTCGGGAGCGGTCACGCCCAGAAGCGGATCGCCGGACCCGTTGCGCAACGTGACTTGCAGCACCGGCACGCCGGCTGGGACACTGATGCCGGCAAAACCAGCGGAGTTCAACGCTCCGCTGATGGTCACGGGCGAACCGGGGTTGAGGGACGTGAACACCGGCAGAGCATATCCGTGCACCACCCGGCCGCCCTTCCCGTCGGTGACCGTAATCTCGACGCGCGGGCTGGCAAAAGTGGCGGCGGCCCAGCTTACCGATCCGCTGGCGGAATTGACCGTCATGCCCGCCGGTCCCGATGTCAGCGAGTAATTCAACACGCCGCCGTTGGGATTGGAGGCGGTCACCTGGTACAGATACGATTGGCCCAGGCTGGTTGCAATCGAGAGTGGGCTGCTCGTGATAGCCGGGTTCTTTGCGCTTTGCAGGTCGGGGGGCTGATCGTAGCCGGCGTCGTACACCGTGCCGGTAATGAGGCTGCCATCGATGCCCCGGGCGGAAAAGCCCAGCCCGTGCTTGGCGAACACCTGCCAGATGGTGGCGCGGTTGGCGCCGCCATTGGCGGCCTGGTCCGCCGCCAGGATAGCGTCGCGCGCATCCGTCATGCTGGGGTTGCACGGCGTGGACTTCAAGCCGTTGATCACCAGCCGGTCAGTTACCGCCTGACCCAGAGAGTTGCGGAGGTCCCACAAGGTCGCCGCCCAAATCTCGCCATCGTCGTGAACTTCATAGCCGTAGGACCCATTGCCGACGTCCGCGTATGTGTACGTATAGCCCTGGTAGCTTTGCCGGCGGAGCCCGCTGATGGGGTTCTGGCTCTGATAGGCGCCATAGACGGGGTTGTTGAAATAGCTGATGGCAAAATAGTCGGACCAGCCTTCGCCCATGGCGCCGGACTGTATCTGGGCGAGACAACTGGTGCTGGTTCCGGCGCCCACCAGGCGGTTGGAGACTCCGTGGCCGTATTCGTGGATGGCAGTCTGGCCGCCATAGTCAGCGTCCAGATCGTCGGTTTTGGTGGTGGTGCCGAGGGTGTACAGGCCCATGCGGAGGTGCGGAGGCGTGCCTTCCGGGGTGGGGGAAAAATCCGAGTTATCGGTGAACCCTCCGAACTGCGCCTCCGCCAGGACGGCGTCGTGGCCCACTCCGCCCCGCCCGTAATTGTCGGTCTGAAGATTCCCCGCCGACTCGGTGAAACCCAGGCTGTAATAGAAGTCGTGCGCCAGGTTGACGAAGTAGAAGAGATTGGCCACGGCGGCACACTGGTATCCACGGGGATCCAATCCCACCGTGCCGTCGCCGAAAGGGAAAGTAAAATCTTCGGTGGCGCTGTAGGCCCGGCCGTTCTGCATGCAGGAACTGCTGGTGGAATCGGGCTGGTCGTCGCCGGTGGCGTCCAGGTACGTATCGGTATTATTGCCGGAGGTCACCCACCCGGTGTTGCTCGCCCCGTTCGCAGAAGTTGAAAGCCACGGGTCCGGCGTCTGAAGCGGATCGTCGGAGGGCGGAAACGTCACTAGTTGGCGGGAGCCGACGATGGGCGATTGCCGCCACACCGTGCCCTGCGCGCCGCGCACGTAGAGGTTGTGCCGGAACAGCAGGCTCCCGTCGGTGGCATCGACCAGGATCTCGTAGTAGCGTTCCGCGTCGATGTCCAGGAAAACCCGGTAGGCCAGGCGGGCCGAAGAGGCCGTGAGGGGAAAGACCGAGAGTTCCACGGTGATGGGATTGAACCGGTCTCCGCGGGGGTTGAGAAACCCAGGCTTGCCGTTGGAGTCGGCGAAGGGCGTGAGCGTGGCGGGGGCGCCGGCGGCGGCCGCGCGAATAGCCGCGCGCACGGCCTCTTCCAAACTCAGCCGGGGCGTCGTGGAAAGGCTCAAGCCCGGCGTGATGTCGCCCGCCGCCACTTCCACCACTTCACCCGCCTTGCTCAGCGTGAACTTGATCTGGCCATTGAACACATCAATGCCGTCGACCGTCTGGTTGAACGCCAGAAAGGTGGCGTCGCGGGCAACGTCCTGGATAAGCAGCCGCAGGTTATCCACCTCCGCGCCGGCGAAGGGAAAGATCGCCGCGTGGCTCCGCAAAAAGCCCTTCGCGATCTCCTCCGGCTGCTGTGTGGAAGGAGCGCTGAGCGCCCGGCCCTCGCGCAGAAACAGCTTGGGCACACCGAAGCGGTTGGGCGTGATGCGAGTCCCGAGGTTCGCCGCGACCTCCGCCGCCAGGAACGATTGGATGCCGGCTCTTCTCCGCTCCAGCAACGCCTGGGCCTGCGACTGCTGGCCGCCGTCCGGTTCTTCCGCGGCCGCCACGTCGCGGAAATCGAAATCGGGGAGCAGGTGTTTCCGGGAAGCATCAGCCGGCTGGCCCCACGCGGGCCCGGCCGCGTTGATTCCAAGAACCAGGAATAAGGCGAGTAGAAACACTGATCTACGCATACGTCTGCCTGGGAGTATTCTGACACCTTCGATGCGTGTTAACAAGCGCCATTCAGACCCGATGATCTGAAGCCGTGTCGCCGTAAGAAATTGTAATTACCGCCGCATCAGTACGTTAACCCGCCTTCCCGTGCGAGACTTTTGATGGTGCACCGGGTATTATTAGGTATGATTCTGGATGCCGATTTTCTGAAGGGGATCGCCAAGGCGCCGGTGGAAAAGCGCGCCATCACCAACCACCGGGTGCTGAACGAAGCTTCCGACTACGCCAAGCCGAGCTCGTTCTCGCGCGGCATGCGCATCGACTTGAACGGGCTGGCCATCCTTCTCATCTCGGGGACGGCCAGCATCGATGAGTACGGGCAGAGCGTTCACATCGGCGATTTCCGGGGGCAAACCCGCCGCACGTTCCAGAACATCACCGGCTTGCTGGAAGCCGAAGGCGCCACCTGGAAGGACGTGGTCCGGACCACCTGCTACCTGCGCGACATCGAGCGCGATTACGCCGCGTTCAACGAAGAGCGCACGGCGTTTTACAAAGGACAGGAACTGGATCCGCTGCCGGCTTCCACAGGGGTTCAGGCCATTCTCTGCCGGCCCGAGCTGCTGGTGGAGATCGAAGCCATCGCCATGTTCCGGACGGAATAAGAGACCGCTCAAATCAGTTCTTCGGCCCGCCGATCGGGTAGCCCCGCCATAGGTATTCCAGAGCCTCGGGCAGAGTTTGTTGTTTCACGGCGCGGTCGGTGTGCCCGGCGTTACGCGCGAATACAAACTGATAGTGATAGCCCTTGGCGGCCAGCACTTTGGCCATGTCCTCATTGGCGACGACCCAGTCGTGCATGTTTGTCGCGCATGGCATTCGAATTGAAATTGTCGCGGTCGCCGACTTCCATCCAGATGCGCAGCGGCTTTCGCGGGGTGTTAGGGATGAGGTGTTCGTGGAACTCCCATGCGCCGTGGGGGGTCTGGGGGTTCGACGGCCACTGCTGGTTGACGTAGGTGCCCGAGTAAGTGAGGACGCGGTGGTAGAGCTCCGGGTGGTACCACGCCATGATGAAGGCGCACGAGCCGCCGGAGCTGCCGCCCATGGTCGCCCGGCCCTCGGGGTCTTTGGTCAGTTTCACGTTCGCCTGCTGCGCCACGAGAGGCAGCACTTCTTTCTCGACGAACTCCGCGTACAGGCGCGACATGGTGTCGTATTCCAGGCCGCGCTCGCTTCCCTGGGCGTCGCCGCCGCCGTTGCCTATGGAGATGGCGATCATCACGGGCACCCGGTGCTGGGCGATCAGATTGTCCAGGGCAATGAACAACGCCCGGTCGGGTCCGTCGGCCCCGACGATGAATGGCGCGGCCGTGCCGGGGACGTATTGTCTGGGGACATACACAGCCACGCGGCGAGTGTAAGGAGCGGGGTGGCTGGTGGTGACTACCATCTTGGCGGGGTCGGCCGGGTCCGCCGTGCCGAAGGTGTTGGCCTCGCGCGCGATGCCGGGATAGATCTTGCTGCCGGCCGATTCCATGGTGAAGGTGAAGACCGCCCCCTGCGGCACGCCTTCCTGCGCGGTCATCTCCGGTGCGGGGTTGTGGGTGGGACCGAGGATGAAGTTCCCGTCGGCCTTTGGCGGGGCGTTGGCGCCGTCAGGCAGCTCTTTCGCCGTGACATAACCGGGCGTGTGGGGATCGCGGGTGGGTGGCGTCGGGCGCGCTGGAGCTTGAGCCATCGCCGGATCGAAGCCAGTCATCAGGCCGATCAGGAGCGCAATGCTTGGAAGAGGGGACATTAGGGACTCCTTTCTATCGTGCTGTGGTCCTCAACCGCGATGGGGCGGATGGGAGCGCCGGTGGCGCCGCGGATCTTCAGCGGGGCGGCGATGAATAGGAACTCGTATACGCACGAGGCGGATAGCTCCTCCAAGTTCAAGCATTCCATGATGTGGATGCCCTGCTCTACCAGCAGGTGTACGTGCACCGGCATCCCGGGGGCCGGGACTTTCTCGAAGGCCAGCGTGTCCGAGCCGGCGGCGAAGATGCCGCGAGCGCTCAACCAGCGCGCGCCCGCCAAGGCGGGACCGGGGCCGCGCACACCGGAAACGAACTTGCGGGGATCGTTCCAGTAGGTTGCCCAGCCGGTGCGTAGCAGGACGACATCGCCAGGGCGGATCTCGACGTTCTTCGTAGCGGCGTCCAGATGCGCTGGCGTGATCTCGAAGTCTTCCGGGAGAATCGCGGGGCCGGCGATATCGAGCAGCACGCCGCGCCGGAAAATCGGCGCGATGGTATCCACCGAGAGCTTCTCAATGCCCCCGGCGTAGGATTGTACGTTTTCCACCTCCTGGCCGCCGTGCAGCTTGCCGCCGCATGAATAATGGCAGAGGGCATCGATGTGCGTGCCCACGTGGCCGCCCAGCGCGAACGACTCGGCGGCCGAGCTGTGGCCCGCCGGGCCGGTGAAGTCGCCGTGCCGCTTGACCAGGCTGAACAGGAACGGGGGATGCGTGGGATGGTGCGGCATCCCCGTGAAATATGGTTGTGCGAGATCGTAGACCTTGGGTTGGCTCATCAGAATGTATAGTGCAGGCCGAACTGCACGATGCGCGGCGTGTAGAACATATAGCTCACCACGCCGAACGTGGTGGTGTTGATGTTCTGATCGCCAGACCAGAACGTGGGGTGGTTCAGGGCGTTGAAGGCGTCCATGAGCAGCTCGACCTTCTTGGTTTCGGTGATGTTGACGGTCTTCTTGAGGCGCATGTCGGTATCGAAGGTCCAGGGGCCGCTGAACATACGGCGCTGCAAGCCGCCGAGAGTGCCCGCGCCCGGATTGAAAAAGACCTGGCCCTGGAAAGCCGGCTCGCCGTCCGTGTTCACTCCCGTTCCGTCGGCTGGATTGATGGCGGATTGGGAAATCATCATGGGGCCGTTTCCGGTCATCTGGAATTTGACCACGCTGGCGAGCTGCGCGCCGCCGAGGAGCGTATTGGCGCCGTTGTAGTAGGAGCGCGATTCGCGGTTGAGGGTTCCCCGCCCCGACAGGATCGAAAACGGCGCGCCGGATTGCCAGGTCATGGTGCTGCCGAAGATCCAGCCGCCGATGACGCGGTCCAGCGGGCGATAGTGCAGTTGGTGGCCCTTGCCGAACGGCAGCTCGTAGAAGCCGTCGGCTTTGATCATGTGGGTGAGATCGAAGTTGGCGCGCGACCGCTCGATACCGGGGTTGTTGATATCGAGGAAGTGCTGGAGGCGCGATTGGAC